>JANNRO010000044.1:0-6115 GCA_031401505.1 Planctomycetia bacterium | reverse complement strand
TCCAACTCTGCGACCTCGCGTGGATGGCGGCCGGCTGGTCGCTCTGGAGCGGCGGTGACCCGCAGCGCGTCCGACACCAACTGCCCGTGCTCTGGGGGCTGGCGCTCTCCGTGCTCGGGTACCTGACGCCCGCGGTGACGTCGGGCCCCGGCGGCATCCATTTCTGGACGTTCTGGATCTCCCACGCGCAGATTCTCGGGGTGGCGCTGATCAATCTGGCGGCGTTCGGCACGCGGCCCGACGAACGGGGGCTCCACCGGACGCTGCTCGTCACGACGGGCGCGTGCGCGCTCGCGACCGTTTTCAACCTGATCTTCGACACGTCGTACTTCTTCACGGGACGCGCCATTCCGTCCAACCCGACGCCGCTCGACATGCTCGGGTCGTGGCCGTTGCGCATCGTCTGGGTCATGCTGCTCGGTGCGGTGTCGTTGACCGCCGTCGCGCTGCCGTTCCTGCTCGACGGGATCAGAGTCCGACGATCGCCGCCCTCGCGAACGCGAGACACGACGCGAACCGTTCCGAGGGGTCCCGGCGGAGCGCCCGGTCCACCGCGGACGTGACCGATGCCGGAAGATGCGGGGCCTTGACGGCGAGGGGCGTTGCGTCGTCACGGGTCTTCGAGAGGAGCAGGGTTCCGAGCGAGCCGCGGGGATGGGGGGGCGTCGCCGCGAGCAGGACGTAGACGACGGTCGCGAGCGCGTATTGATCGGAGGCTCCGGTCAACTTGTGGTCGAGGATCTGCTCGGGGTCCATGAAATCGGGCTTGCCCACCGCGTACCCCGACGGCGTCAGGCTCGCTTCGCCGACGATGGCCTTCGAGATGCCGAAGTCGGCGACCCGCGCCCGTCCCTCGGCGTCGAAGAGCACGTTTTCGGGCGACAGATCGCGGTGGATTACGCCGCGCTCATGCATGAAATCGAGCGCCGACGAAACGTCGACCAGCCAATGCGCCAGATCGGCGACGGGCAGCATGGGCGGAGAGCCGGTCCCTCGGAGCGCCAGTCGATCGATCAGCGACCCGCCCGGCATGTGCGCGAGCACGACGAACGCGAACCCCGGCTCCTCGCCCTGATCGAGGAACGGGACGACGTGGGGGTGCGCGATGAGGCGCAGGAACTTCACCTCTCGCTGGAACCGCTCCCTTTCGACCGCGCGCCGCATGCACTCGTCGTTGGGCACCTTGACGACGACGGTCCGGTGCTCGCGCTCGTCGACGGCGAGGAACACCTCGGCCGCGCCGCCGCGCCGCAGGAACCGGGTCACGCGGTAGCGCCCGCACAGCACGGTTCCGACGACGAGGCCGGCGCGGGGGGCGGACGGGGGCATGTATGGATCGTCCGTCCGCCGCCCTCCGACCGCAAGGCGCGGGAATCGGTCCCGTCGGCGATGGTCCCCCGGCGCGGTCATAAGATCCCGCGATGCGACGTCCCGGTTCGACCGCGTGGAATCCCCTCGGCGCCCTCGGCTTCCTGCTCGCCTCGCTGGCGCTCGCGCCCTCGGCACGGGCGGGCGAACCGCCGGCGATCGAGTCGCACGTGGCCGTCGAACTCGTCGCCGAGACGACGAGCGTACGTCCGGGCGTGCCGATCACGTTGGGACTCGTGTTTCGCTGCGCCCCTCACTGGCACATCTATTGGAAGAACACCGGCGACGTGGGCACGTCGCCGACCGTCCAATGGACCTTGCCCGAGGGTGCAACCGCCGGGCCGATCCGCTGGCCGGCTCCGACGCGCTACGTCTTCGGCGGCAACGGGGTCTTCGTCTACGAGGGCGACGTGCTGCTGCCGGTCGAGATCTCGCTCCCGCCGACGCTCGCGCCCGGCACCATCACGATCTCGGCCGACGTCGAGTGGCTCGTGTGCCGCGATCAGGAGTGCGTGCCCGGCGACGCGATCCTGAAGTTGATGCTGCCCGTCGGCGACGCGCGGCCCGCGGCCGATGCGAAGGTGCGCGATCTCTTCACGTCGGCCCGGGCGAGGCTTCCCGAGGCGCTCCCGCCCTCGAGTGCGCGCGCGACCCGTGAGGGATCGTCCTTCGCGCTGAGGCTTTCGGGCGCGGGCCCGTGGTCCGATCCCGCGGCGACGCTCGAGTTCTTTCCCGAGGCCGACATTCTCGTCAATTCGCGCACGCCGGTCGTCGTTCGCGGGGACGGGCAGACGGCCCTGATGCTCGCTGCCGCCACGAAGCTCTCGGCGCCCGCGACATCGCTGAAGGGCGTCCTCGTCGCGACGGTCGGACCGGCGCTCGCGGTGTACGAGATCGACGTCCCGATCGGGCCCGCCGGCGGGGAGCCATGGCTCACCCCGAGCGATCTCTCGCTCGCGCTGGCGCTGTTCCTCGCGTTCCTGGGCGGCATCGTGCTGAACCTGATGCCGTGCGTGCTTCCCGTCCTGTCGCTCAAGGTCCTGGGATTCGTCGAACGCGCCGGCGAGGCGCCCGCGCTCGTGCGGCGGCACGGATTCGTCTACGGGGCCGGCGTCCTCGCGTCGTTCGGCGCGCTGGCGGCGGTACTGCTCGTCCTGCGCGCCGGCGGCGAGGGCGTCGGATGGGGCTTTCAACTCCAGGACCCGCGTTTCGTCGCCATGCTCTGCCTCGTGATGGCCGGACTCGGTGCGAGCCTCTTCGGCGCCATCGATCTCGGCTCGAGTCTCGCGCGTCTGGGCGGCGGGGCCGGCGTCGCGGGGGGGTACACGGCTTCGTTCCTCGGTGGTGCGCTCGCGACCGTCGTCGCGACGCCGTGCACCGGCCCGTTCATGGGGCCGGCGCTCGGCTTCGCGTTGACCCGCCCCGCGGTCGAGGCCGTCGCGATCATGCTTTCACTCGGCGTCGGGATGGCGCTGCCCTACGTACTGCTCGCGTCATTCCCTCGCTGGTTGAAGTGGGTGCCCAAGCCCGGCGCGTGGATGGACACGATGAAGACGGCGATGGCGTTTCCGCTGGTCGCGACGGCAATCTGGCTCGCGTGGGTGCTCGGGCAGCAGACGGGCGTGGACGGCATGTTGCTGGTGCTCGGCGCGTGCCTCGTGCTGACGCTCGGACTCTGGCTCGTCGGCCGCTACGCGGCGCCACATCGCGCGACCGCCGTGCGCTGGCTCGCCGGCTTCGGGCTCGGATTCGGGCTCGTCGTCGTCGCGGTCCTCGGCGGGTTGAGGGCCGCCGAACCGCCGCCCCCGCCGCTCGCGTGGGAAGCGTGGTCGCCCGAGCGGCTTGCGAGCGCGACGACGGAGGGAAAGACCGTGCTGGTCGACTTCACTGCCGACTGGTGCCTCACGTGCAAGGTGAACGAGAAGACCGTGCTCGCCTCCGACGAGGTGCGTGACGCGGTCGATCGCGGGGGTGTCGTGCTGTTGAAGGCCGACTGGACGCGCCGCGACGCGCGCATCACCGAGGCGCTGGCGCGATTCGGCCGCGCGAGCGTGCCGCTCTACGTCGTCTACGGCGGCGGCTCGAATCGCGCCCCGCTCGTGCTCGAGACGAACCCGCTCCTGACCGTGGAGTCGGTGCTCGCGGCGCTCTCGGCGGCCAAGGTCACTTCACCCTGAGGCGCGGCGACGGGCGCGGTCCTTGGCGCGGCGGATGCGCTCGTGGCCGCGCAGGCGTTCGCTCGTCGAGGGCGAGACTCGCAGTTCGATCTCGTCGACGAGTTCGCGCAGGCCCAGGAAGCGGTTGAGCGCCTGGGATCGCTCGCGCGTCCATTTGACGACGATCGTCTCCTGATCGAGCGTGTAGCGGAGTTGGCAACCGCTCGACGTCTTGTTCATCTTCTGCCCGCCGGGGCCGCTGCCCTTGACGGCGGCCGCGTCCACGCGCGAGAGGTCGATCCCGAGCGTCGCGATGCGCGCGCGAAGCGCGTCCTTCTTCTCGGGCGTCACGGGCGCGTCGGCGGGGAAGTTCATCGGGCCTCCTCGCGCCGACCGACGGCCCGCGCCGATCGGCGGGCGGGTTTCGCGTCCCGGTACCTTACGGGGGCTTGGGCGCCGATCCCCCTCCCACCCCCCGCACCTACGGTGACTGGCATCTCTATCGCCGCCTCCTCTCCGAGTCGCGACCCTACGGGTGGCACCTCGTTGGGCTGACGCTCGTTCAACTGCTGGCGACGCCGATCGCGCTGCTCGCGCCGGTCCCGCTCCAGATCACGGTCGACTCCGTGATCGGGAGCAAGCCGCTCCCGTCGTGGCTCGCGTCGGTGCTGCCGTCCGCCTGGCACGGTCCCGACGCGCTGCTGTGGGTCGCGGCCATCACGCTCATGGCCGCGGCGCTTCTCGTGCAGGTCCAGGAGATGGTCGCGTGGATCTACCGCACCTGGGTCGGGGAACGGCTCGTGTTGGAGTTCCGCAGCCGGCTCTTCCGCCATCTCCAACATCTCTCGCTCGCGTTCCACGACGCCGGCAGCACGGCGCAGTCGCTCTCCCGCGTCCAAACCGACGCCTCGGCGATCGACGCGGTCGTGGTCCAGGGGCTGATCCGGATCGTCACGGTTGCCGTCCGGGTGCTCGTGCTCGGCCTCGTGACGGCGCAGATCAGCGGCACCCTCGTGCTCATCGCGCTACTCGCCGGACCCCTGATGATGGCCCTGACGCAGCTCTACCGCACCCGACTACGTGCGCGTTGGAAAGAGGCGAGGGAGCACGAAACCTCGGCGATGGCCGTGGTCCAGGAATCGCTCGCGGCCGTGCGCGTCGTCAAGGCATTCGGTCAGGAGGAGCGCGAACGCCGCCGATGGCTCGAACGCGCGCGCGCGCGGGCGTCGAGGCCAACGTCCGTGCCGTATCCTCCCACGGGAGCTTCGACGTGCTGGTCGGATTGACCGCGGGCCTCGCGGGCGCCGCCGTCCTCCTCGTGGGCGCGCACGAGGTGCGGGCCGGTGCGTTGACGCTCGGCCAACTCCTGCTCGTCGTGGGCTATCTCTCGCAGCTGCTCGGCCCGCTCCGCGAGATCGGCACCAAGACCGCCGACCTCCAGAAGGCGCTCGCCGGGGCCGAACGCACGTTTCGCCTCCTCGACGAGACGCCCGAGGCGGCCGAGCGCCCGGGCGCGCGCCCGACCGTTCGCGCGGCGGGCGATGTCGAGTTCCGCGGCGTCACGTTCGGCTACGGGGACCAGCGTCCGGTGCTCGCCGACGTTTCGTTTCACGTCCCGACCGGATCGCGCGTCGGCATCGCAGGCCGCACGGGTTCGGGCAAGTCGACGCTTCTCTCCCTGTTGTTCCGGTTCTACGAGCCGACCTCGGGCGCGATCCTGCTCGACGGCGTCGATACCCGTGAGTGGCGGCTTTCCGAATTGCGCCACCAGTTCGCGATGGTGCTCCAGGACACGGTGCTCTTCTCGACGACGGTGGCCGAGAACATCGCCTACGGGCGTCCGAGCGCGACGCCCGACGAGATCGTCGAGGCGGCGAGGTCGGCCGACGCCCACGATTTCGTGACGCGCTTGCCGAAGGGGTACGACACCGAAGTGGGGGAGCGAGGCGTGCGCCTCTCGGGTGGCGAGCGCCAGCGTATCTCGCTCGCCCGCGCGTTCTTGAAGGACGCGCCGCTCCTGATTCTCGACGAACCAACGAGCGCGCTCGACACCGCCACCGAGGCGTCGGTCATGGCGGCGATCGAGCGCCTGATGAAGGGCCGCACGACGTTCCTGATCGCGCACCGCCTCTCGACGCTCGCCGCCTGCGACATCCGCCTCGAAGTGGTCGACGGCCACGTGATTCGGCGGGGCGAGGATCTCTCGGGGGTTTCGATCGATGGGCCCGCGGAGCCGGCGATGGATGGGACGGGGGGGGCGCGGGGGGGGTAGGGTTCGGGCGTTCACGGGCCGCGTGAAAGCCCCATTCGATGGGTATCCTGCGCGCGGGTGCGATCGCTCTTCGGGAGGGTTTCTTGGCTCTGGTTCGCCTGAAGGTTCTCGCGGTCGTCCTCGCCGTCGGCGCCGCGGGCGTCGCGACCGCGCTCTCGCTCCGGCCGAAGGAACCCGAGTCGCTCGACCTCGATCCGGTCGCCGACGCCCCGCCGGTACTTGAAGTCGTCGCCGAGCGTCCTCCGGAGCCGCTCGCGGCGGCCGGGCTCGTCGCGTCGGAGCGGCTGCGACGTCGCATGGAGCGCGCGGTTCTCTAGTG
>JANNRO010000043.1:0-2463 GCA_031401505.1 Planctomycetia bacterium | reverse complement strand
TCGGTCAGGAAGTAGATCGTGTCGGGGACGTTGTCGAGGTCGAGACCGGCGAGCGTCTTCCCCTGCAGACCGAACGCGGCCCGAAGCGCCGCGAAAATGTTGGTCTCACCATCCGGCGCCGCCGCGCGAACGGCGTCGATCGCGGCCTTGCGCGACGAGCCGACGGGCACAAGCGCCGGCTTCCAAAGCCGCGCCTCGTTCGAGAAGAAGACGAGGTTGATCTTCGTGCGGTCGGGCAGGCCCTCGATCGCGTCGGCGAGTCGCTTGCGCGCGATGTCGATCCGCGGGCCCGGCGTAATCGTGCCCATCTCCCGGAGCACGCCTTCGGGCGGCGTCATCAGCGTCGTCATCGACGACGAGATGTCCATCACGAAGACGATGCGAGACGAGAACACGCGGCGGCCGTAATAGGTCGGCTCGTCCTTCCTTCCCTTCTCCTTCGGCGGCGCGTAGCGATCGTCCTCCGGATTCGGGACCGGCGGGACGTCCTTGGGCAGCCCGCGCGGCTTTTGCGTCTTCCACCAGTTGCGCCACGTGCCCGCCGCCGGTCCGAACGTCTCGTGCGTGATGGCCTTCAGCGCCGCATGGAACGTCGCGCCCAGCCGCCCTGAGTGCGCCTCCAGTGCTTCGATCAGCGGATCGATCGCGTCGGCCGTGCCGATGCGCGCGAGCGCGCGACCGGCCGAGAGTTTGACCGGCGACAGGGCCGACTTCAGATGGGCGGCGACCGCCGTCGTGGCCGCCGCGGAGTCCCGTCCGAACATCGCCAGTGCGTCGGTCTTTGCGATCACGGCGCGTGGGTCGCTGTCTACGGCCGCGGCGACGAGTGCCGGCGCCGACGCCTTGTCGCCGATCGAGGCGAGCGCGATCGCGACGTTGGCCCGCACGAGCCAATGGGCGTCGGTCAGCAGCGGCTCGAGAGCCGCGCGCGCCGCCGCGTCCTTGCGCACGCCGAGCGCACGGGCGACGTGGGCGCGCGCGAGCGAATCCTTCATCGCGAGCCCGCCCGTCCGCATCCATTCGGCGACCGACTTGTCGGCGGCCACGAGGATGCGCACGACCGCCTCGCGCACCGCATCGCTGTCGACGCTCGCCGCCGCGGCGACCGCCGCCGTCGATTCCGCGTCCTTCAGGATTCCGAGCCCCCGCAACACTTCGAGGATCTCCGTAGGCGTTCGTGCGCGCAAAAGGCGGGCGCTGACCGAATCGACCGGCGCCGACGATCGACCCGTCGCCGACTCCGCTATCGAGGAGCCCTTTCCCGTCAGCCGATCGGCCCAGCGACGGTCGAACACGTCGGGCGAACAACCAAGCGCGCTCTCGAACGCAGCGCCGCGGTCCTTTCCCTCTCGCAGCAGGCGCAAGAGCGCGATCCAGCGGGTGCGGTCCTCGCGGAGCATGGTCGAAAACCACGACCACGCCCGCACGTAGTCGTTGGCGGTCATGTGGAACTCGGCCGACAGCCCGAGCAGTTTCCCGATCGGATCTCGGGTCCCGGCGGCGATCTGACGGGCCTTCTCTTCCCACCCGGCCCCCGACCCGCTCGCCGCACGGCCCTCGCCGTTGCACTCGCTCCAGTAGACCGAGCCGTCGGTGAAGAGGGGGTCGCTGCGTTCAAGCCACTCGGCGGCGGCGGCACTCGCCCACGGGGGGCACGAGGTCGGATCGACGTGCGAGCCGTGCCATCGCGTGAAGAACATGTGCCCGAGCATGTGCCGGAGGAACGCGTGCTGGTCGCGATCGTCGCCGTGGCGGTCGAGCGGAATCGGCAGGCCCGCACCGCAGAAGCCTCCCGACATCCGCGAGTTCGGGTCGTCGCCGTACATGCTGGTCGAAGTTGCGCCGTCGAAGAACGCCGTGCCCCACGCCTCGCGTCGCGGGCCATTGCCCGTCGCGTAGAGCGCGATGCGCCCGGGCGTCATTTCGTCACCCAACGCCGCCACCCAATCGTCGTAGGCCTTCTCGGCGCGCTCGAGGAGCAAGTGCACGAACTCGTGCTGGTCGGCGACGCGCTCGCCGCCCCCCTGCGTGCGCAGCTTGTGGCGCGTCTCATCGGTGACGACGTAGAAGTGGGGCGACCACGCGATCGCGAGCGGGTCCTTGCCGGGGCCCGCGAGTTTGCCGAGCGCGTTCGTCTCGAGCGTCATTTGTCGTGCGAGCGAGGCCCGGGCGCTCGTGTCGGGACCGCCGGGAATCGTGGCGCACGGCTTGCAATCGTCGGAGGCGGCACAGATCGAGCAGGTGATCGACCACGAAGCGCCGTGCCGGAGCCAGAAGCACGGGACGCGGGGTGCGTTCAGGCACTCCGGCGTCCATCCCGCGGGCCCCGCGCGACCGGCACACGTGCCCTGCGGCGAGCAGTTCGGACAGCGACACGGATCCTCGGGCGGCCGTAGCGGGGAGCGAAGGTAGTGGCAGCGGCCCTTGCCCTGTGCGCAGGTGCAGTGCCCCGACTCCTTCGGT
>JANNRO010000042.1:0-3066 GCA_031401505.1 Planctomycetia bacterium | reverse complement strand
AGGCGCGGGCGGCGAGTACGCTCGGCAACATCGGTGTCGCCCATTACGCGCTCGGCGACTACGCGAAGGCGCTTCTCGCGTACGAGCGCGCGTTGGCTGCGAAGGATGCGCTGGGGGACAAGGCAGGGGCGGCGGACACGTTGGGCAACATGGGCGCCGTCTACTCCGCGCTCGGGGACTCCGCGAAGGCGCTCGCGACGTTCGAGCGCGTGCGGGAGGTGATGCGGGCGCTGGGTGACGAGGCGGCCTGGGCGCTGGTCAACATCGGCGTCGTCTACTTCTCGCTCGGGGACTATGCGAAGGCGCTCGCGACGTACGAGCACGCAATGGGAGCGCTCCAAGCGACGGGGGACAAGGCGGGGGTAGCGAACACGCTCGGCAACATCGGCAACGTCTACAACGCGCTCGGGGACTACGCGAAGGCACTCGCGACGTACGAACGCGCGCTGGTGGCGCTGAACGAGGCGGGAGACAAGGCGGGGGTGGCGACGACGCTCGGCAACATCGGGCACATTTATGCGTCGCTCGGGGACCACGCGAGAGCGCTCGCGACGTATGAGCGCGCACGGACGTTGGCGGAAGCGCTGGGGGACAAGGCCGGGGCCGCGTTGACGCTGGGCAACATCGGCAACGTCTACTGGTCGCTCGGGGACTACCCGAGGGCGCTGACGACATTCGAGCGCGCGCTCGCGGAGAAGAAGTCGCTCGGCGACAGGGCGGGGGCGGCCACTACGCTGGGCGCACTCGGCAACGTGTACTGGTCGCTCGGGGACTATGCGAAGGCGCTCGCGACCTACGAACTCGCGCTGGCAACGGTGGAGGCGCTTGGGGACGCGAGAGGGGCGGCCACGGCGCTGATCAACATCGCAAACGCCCTCGATTCGCTCGGAGAGAACGCCAAGGGAATCAAGACTCTCGAACGCGCGGTCCGCTCCGCGGAAAAACTGGGCGCGAACGGGCTGCTCGCGCCGGCGCTCGGGTCGCTGGCGCGGATGCGGCTTCGATCCGGCGACGCCGGGCGCGCGATCTCCGACGCCCATCGCGCCGTCTTGCTGCTCAAGACGCTCGTCGGGGGGCTCGGCGAAGTGCAAGGGGCGATCGCGAGGGAGCACCACATGTCGCTGTTTGCGGTCGGCCTCGCGGCCGCAGCGACGGTGGACGACGCTCCGGAGGCGGTGTTCTTTCTCGAGAGCGGCCGGGCTGGAACGCTTCTCGAGTCGCTCGACGCGCGCGAGGCCCTTCGCTGGGCCGGGCTCCCCGAGGAGTTGCGCCTGGCCGAGATCAAAGCGCGCGCCGGTGAGGCGAGGGCGCTCGCGGCGTACACGAAGTCGCTCGATGGTGGCGATCTCGCGGCGACTCGGGCCCGCGGCGAGGAGTTGAAGGCCGCCCAAGCGAGCGTCGAAGAGGTCGTCGAACGGATCCAGCGCGACGCCAAGAAGGAGGCTCGCCCGTGGTATCCGGTCGCGACGCCGATCGAGCACATCCAGCGTTTCCTCGTACCGGGCGACGCTCTCGTGCTCTACGGGCTCGCCAAGGAGGCCGCCGCCCACGCGCTCGTCCTGACGCGCGAGGACGCGAGGATCGTCGAACTCGGGACGTCGGCCGCCATCGCGACCGCGTGCGAGGCGCTCGACGTGCGCGACCTCGACACGGATCCCGCGGCCGCGCTCGACCGGCTGCGCGATCTCCTGATCACGCCGCTGGCGCTACCCAAGGAGATGACCCGCCTGCTCGTTTCGCCGGAGGGACCGCTGTCCTACGTGCCGTTCTCGGCGCTTCTCCCCGGGATGGACGTCGCCTACGAGCCGTCGGGGACGACGTATGGCGTGCTGCTCGAGGATCGAGAGAAGCGCGGGATCGACGTACTGGCGCTCGGAGATCCCGACTACGCGACCCCCGCCGACGCGACGGCGCTCGCGCTCTACGCGCCGACGCGCGGCGCACGTCTCGCACGGTTGCCGGCGACGCGCGTCGAGGCGACGGCGGTCGGCGACGTGACGCGGTTCGGGAAGGATGCCTCGGAGGCGGGCCTTCGCGACGCGCTCGGGAAGAAAAAGAAGCGCTGGCACGCCGTCCACTTCGCCTGCCATGGGCTCGTCAACCCTGAACGACCGATGCAGTCGTGGCTCGCGCTGACACCCGACGCGGGCGACGACGGGTTCCTGACGATGCTCGAGGTGCTGCGCATGGAGATTCCGTCGGATCTCGTGGTGCTGTCGGCCTGCGAGACGGGCAAGGGCAGGATCTTCGGCGGCGAGGGGCTCGTCGGCTTGACGCGGGCGTTCATGTTCGCGGGGAGTCCGCGGGTGATCTGCTCGCTGTGGAAGGTCGACGACGAGGCAACGAAGGCGCTGATGGTGAAGTTCTACGAACTCTGGAACCCGAAGGACGGGACGCCGGGGTTGCCGACCGCGCAGGCGCTGCGCAGGGCGCAGGACTTCATCCGCTCGCAGCCGAAGTGGAAACACCCGTACTACTGGGCGGCGTGGGCGCTCTGGGGGCTACCCGGATAGCGAGCGTCGCCTCAAGTTCCCCCGCTTTGGTGGAGCATCGGGCGCTGGGAATCGGAGATTCCCCCGATGCCGACGAGCCGCGCTCATCCCCCGGCCGAGCCACCCTTGACCGTGGGACGGGCGGTGGCGGCCGCGCGGTGCGGCAACGTGAAGCCCGCGTCCTCGAGCGCCGCCGCGAATCCGTCGCCGAATTCGCAGGGCTGATCGACGGCTTCGAGCGGAATCGGGTGGGCCTCGTGTGGATCGACGAGCAGGTCGTAGATCACCGCGTCCGTGATCCGGCGGTCGGCCGCGCGACGGGTGACGAGGCACTTCGCACGCGTCGTGCGGATCGACTCGAGTCGCTCGATCAACGCCTGGTTGTTTTCGTAGTGGTAGCGCTCTTCGTAGGCCCGCATTGCACGCTCCGGGAGAGGGGTCGCCCCCGCGATCGATGGAACGAGCGAAACGCCGTCGAGACCCGCAGGGCACGCGATCCCCATCAGTTCGAGCAACGTCGGAACGACGTCGATGAGGCCGGCGTCTCCCCGCACCACCCGCGCCGCGCCCATGC
>JANNRO010000041.1:0-6437 GCA_031401505.1 Planctomycetia bacterium | reverse complement strand
GAAGCCGCACGAGTTTGCGGCGGCCCTCGACGCGCTCTACGCGGCGGTCACGGGGAGTCGGACGGCAGGGGGCAGCGGGGGCGGCGGGGGCACGGTGGCCCCGGGTATGGACGCCGAACCGAAGTAGACGATCGTTCTCGCACGTCGCATCCCCCCCGATCGATCCGCCCATGACCGCCCACGTCGTCCGTTCCGCCCCGAGCCCCACCGGTGATCCCCACGTCGGGACCGCTTATGTCTCGCTCTTCGACTACTGCGTCGCGAAGACGACCGGCGGACGGTTCATCCTGCGCGTCGAGGACACGGACCGGACGCGCTACAACGCGGCCTCCGAGGGGCAGATTCTCGATGCCCTGAAGTGGTTGGGACTCACGTACGACGAGGGGCCCGACATCGGCGGACCCAACGGACCGTATCGTCAGTCGGAGCGCACGGCGCTCTACCGCTCGGCGGTCGAGACATTGATCGCGAACGGCTCGGCCTACCGCTGCTTCTGTTCCGAGAAGCGCCTCGAGGAGTTGCGCGCGACGCAGCGCGCAATGAAGGCCCCGCCCGGGTACGACGGGCTCTGTCGCCGGCTCTCCCCCGCGTTGGTCGCCGAGCGGCTCGCGGCAAACCAGCCGTTCACCGTGCGGCTCGCGGTGCCCAAGGAGGGATCCACCTCGTTCCACGACGATCTGCGCGGCGACGTCACGTTCGAGAACAGGACGATCGACGATCAGGTCCTGATGAAGAGCGACGGCTTCCCGACGTATCACCTCGCCAACGTGGTGGACGACCACGCGATGGGGGTGACCTGGGTCATTCGTGCCGAGGAGTGGATCGCCTCCACGCCCAAGCACGTCCTGCTCTACAAGGCTTTTGGTTGGACGGAGCCGCGGTGGATGCACATGCCGCTCTTGCGCAATGCCGACAAGAGCAAGATCAGCAAGCGCAAGAACCCGACGTCGCTCACCTGGTATCGCGACGAGGGGTACCTCCCCGAGGCGTTGGTCAACTTCCTCGCGTTGATGGGCTACAGCCACAGCGCGGGCCGCGAGATCTTCACGCTGGACGAGATGCTCGCCGACTTCGATCCCGCACGCGTCTCGACGAGCGGGCCGGTCTTCGACCTCGAGAAACTGACGTGGTTGAACGGCGAGTGGATTCGTCGGCTCGAGCCTTCGGTGCTGGCCGCGCGGATCGTCGAGTACTACCTGCGTCCGGCGGCCCCGGCTGCCGTTCCCGTCGGAGCCGATCCGGCCACGCCGCCGGTCGCCCGTGAGCCCGACGCCGTGCGGGCGTGGCTCGCCCGCGGCGACGCCGAGCGAGCGGCGGTCGACTTCCCGAGGCTCGTCGCGCGCACGATTCCGCTCGTTCGCGAGCGCATCCGCAAACTCTCCGAGTACGCGCCGATTTCGGCCTGTTTCTTCTTCGATGGCGTCCCCGTCATCGCGGCGGAGGATCTGTTGCCGAAGAACCGCACGATCACCGAGGTGCGGGCCGAATTGGTCAAGGTGCGCGACGCCATTCACGCCCTGCCCGACTGGCACGCGCCCGCGATCGAGGCGACGCTGCGCGGGTTGGCCGAGACGTCGGGTTGGAAGGTCGGCGACCTCTTCACCCCCGTCCGCGTCGCGGTCACGGGTTCGCGCGTCTCGCCGCCGCTCTTCGAAACGATCGAACTGCTCGGCCGCGAGGTCACGTTCGCCCGACTCTCGGCCGTCGTCGCGGGACCCGACGGGTTGTAGGGAGCCCTTCGGCACGTCCCCATGCCGGACCTGCGCGCACGCTACGGCGTATCCGCCTTGCTCGCCGGCTTCGGCGGTGCCGCCCTCTCGTTCGGGGTCCTGTTTCTGGGCGCCGGGCGATCGATCGCTTACTTCCTGATCCACGTCGTCGTCTTCATCGGACTCGCCGTGACGCTCGCGACCTTGAGGAAGCCATGGCGGGTGCGCGCGTTCGCTGTGGGTTGGCTGACCCTGCTCCTCTTGACCTCTCCGTTGATCTGGTGGCAGACCACCTCCTGGCGCGACCGGGTCTTCGTGCAGTCCTTCGATCCAGCCGGGTGGCTCGGGGCGAAGTACGAGGACCGCACGCGATTTCGCATGATCGAGGACCTGCGCTCGAGCGGGCGTCTCGATCGGTTGACACGGGAGTCGGCCATCGCCCTCCTGGGCGAACCCGCTCGGCGATCGTGGGCGACCGACGCCGAGTGGGTCTGGGTGCTGGGCTCCGACGGGATCGTCGACAGCGTCTTCGTGAGGCTTCGCTTCGGATCCGACGGCTTGGCTTGGGCACACGACCTCGTCGGGGATTAGGCGCGCTCGCCAGTCGTGTGCGACGTCAGCCGGTCAGCGCTCCACCGCCTTCGCGGCGTGCGCGACCAATTCGAGGAACTTTGCCATCGCGGGAGTCATCCGCTTGTCGGCATGCTGGACGAGGTAGAGCGGACGTCGGACGCGCATCCCGGTGACCGGCAACCGGACGAGCCCCGCGCCACCCGAACCTTCGAGGCCGAGGGCGGACATGTACGAGAAGCCGACGCCCGCGCGCACGAGTGCCTTGGCTGATTCGGGGCAGCCGATCTCGATCTCGCGCCCGAACCGGACCCGGACGCGCCGAAGCCAGGCGTCGACGTCCCGCCGCGTTGCGGACCCCGCCTCGCGGATGATGGCGGCCTCGCGCTGCAACTCACGCGGCGCGATCGAGCGCCTGCCCGCGAGCGCGTGCTCGACGGCCGCATAGAACACGATCTCGTCGTCGAAGAGGCGACGCAGCCTGAGCGACGCGTGCGACAGGTGCGCACCGACGATGCCGATGTCGAGTTCGTTCGAGACGATCTTCTCTTCGATGCGAAGCGAGTTCTCGACGGTGTAGCGAACCTCCACCTCGGGATGAAGCGTCTGGAACCGCAGGAGCACCGCGGGGATCACGTAGAGCCCCGGCGTCGTGCTCGCGCCAACGCGGATGCGCCCGCGCTCGCCGGAACGGCGTGAGCGGACCGATTCGGCGAGACGGTCCACCGAGCCGATGAGCGCCTCGGCTTCGCGCGCGAGCACCTCGCCCGCCTCGGTCAGGTGGAACGACTTGCCGAGTCGCTCGATCAACGCGATGCCCAGCGAGCGTTCGAGCCGCCCCATCCGTCGAGACACCGCGGGCTGGCTCACGTAGAGCACCTCGGCGGCCCGCGTGAGATTGCCGTATCGACGCACCGCCAGGAAAGTTCGCAGCAGCTCGGGGTCGACGTCCCACCCAACCATTCGCGCATGGTACCCATGCCTGGATTGCGCTTCCAGCATGGTGTGGGCGGGCCGACAGTCACCCGACGCCGACCATGAACGCATCGCCGCCCGCGCCGTCCGTACCTGCCGTGTCGATGCCGCCGGTGCGTCGATGACCCCCATGGACGCGAAGGCGCTCGTCGCCGTTCTCGCGCTGGCCGCGTTCTGGACGGCGGAACACCTCCTTCCCGCCACGGTCGCGGGGCGAGCCCGCGCCGGGCACGACCTGTTGAACTTGGCACTTGGCGCGCTCAACGTCGTGTCGGGCGTCGCCCTCGCGGTGTTCGTCCTCCCGCAGCCCGGACGTGGCGGCGGGCTGATGGGGGTGCTCGGGTCGATCGGCCCCGGCGCGACCGTCGTCGCGTTGGTCCTGTTCGATCTCTGGATGTACGCGTGGCACCGTGCCAACCATGCGATCCCGTTCCTTTGGCGTTTCCATCGCGCCCACCACTCCGATACCGCGCTCGATTCGACGTCCGCCGTCCGATTCCACCCGGGTGAGGGCGCGCTCTCCGTTCTCGCCCGGTTGCCGGTCGCCTGGGCGCTCGGCATGGGCATCGAGCATCTCGTGCTGTACGAGTCGATCCTGTTTCCCGTCGTCGTCTTTCATCACAGCAACGTGCGGCTCCCGGTCCGACTCGAGCGCGTGCTCCGGATGCTCATCGTGACGCCGCCGATCCACCGGGTTCACCACTCGCCGCTCCGTATCGAGACCGACTCCAACTTCGGGAGCGTCCTGACCGTGTGGGATCGGCTCGCGCGCAGCCTTCGGGCGCCGTCGCATGCGGTGCCTCGATTCGGGCTGGATCAACTCGCCGACCGTTCCTGGCACTCCCCGGTCGGCCTTCTGTCGACGCCGTTTCGCTGGGCGGGGGGGCGGGTGGGGTAGCACCGGGATTCGCACCTTCCCTCGATTCCGGTGCTACAGTCGAGGCAATGGGCCGTCGGCTTCCCCTCTACCTCGCGCTCCTGGTCGCGTTGTTCGTCGGCGTCGTGCCGCTGCGCGAGTGCTGGGCGTCCGAGGCCGGAGGGCAGGGCGTCGTCGCGGCCGGAACCCATTCGCACGCCGATTCACATGACGGGTGCGAGGCGTCCCCGCCCTGCGATTGCGGTTGCGATCACGATGCCGATCATGCGCCGGCTCATGACGGTCAGGTCTGCTGTATCGATTCGCCGTTCGACGTCGTCGCCTCCGTCACCGTAGTTTCGGCCGATCGCTCGCTCGATGCAGCGGCGTGCGCCGCCGTGCTGTCGTTGGCAGAGACTCCCTTCCTCGATCCGGCGACGGTCACGGGGGCACATTCCCCCGCACCGCCGGACATACGCGAGCCCCTTCCGACCGGGCTCCTCTCGACCGTCCTCCTCCGCTGACGCCGACGGCCTCGCGCCGTCGTCTCGTCAACTGGCTGGGAGGATGACATGGGTACCGATTCCGTCGAAAGCGCTCCGTCTCCGGGTTCGCGTCTGGGTCTCGTCGGCAAGGTCGTCTCGGGCGTCGTCACTTGCAGTCTGATCCTCGGGATCGGGCTCTACGGCGGATGGCTCGCGGGTCGTCAGGGGGGTGCCCCGGCGGCGGGGGGACACGAGGGGCACGACCACGGGGCCGAAGGCCACGAGGGGCACGCCCACGCCGAGGAAACGAAGCTGTCGCCCCAGACGCTCGCCAATCTCGGGGTCGAGTTCGCGCCGCTCACCGAGACGAACTTCATCCGGAGCCGCGAGGTCCCGGCAATCGTCGAGGCGCGACCCGACGGTGTGAGGCCGATCAGCGCCCCGGTCGCCGGACGCGTGACCCGCACCTTCGTCACCGCCGGACAGCTGTTGAAGGCGGGCGATCCCGTCGCCGAAATCGTCCGGGATCCGTTCCCCCGGCCCGTCCTTGCGCTGACGGACTCCGTGTTGAAGCCGCTGAACGAGGACTTCCATCGCGGCATCACGGAACTGCGTGCGACGTCCCGCTCGCTCGAGATCGTCCGGGAGGAAGTCGAGCGCATCCGTCGTGTGCTCGCGGTCTCGACCCCCGGTGGCGCCCCCGCGGTCTTGACGAAGACGGAGATCGATCTCGGGTACGAAGAACGCAAGGTCTCGCGTGCGCTCGACAGCGCACGGTCCGAGGTGCGCCGCCATGGGTTGACCGACGAGGAGATCGCGGCCATCGAGTCGGGGACGGGCGTCGTCCCCGATGTCCCGCCCGTGCGGACGATCCTCTCGCGCAATCGGCTCTGGTCGGCCGGCGCCGACGAAGCGCTGGCGCTCCTGCCCGCCGACGTGCGCGACACCCCCTATGCACTCGCGGTGTTGGGCGAACTGGCCGGCACCGGCACGCTCACGGGCGAACTCGTCGCGGCGCTTAAGGCGCAGCCGGCGCTGGCGGCCGCGTTTCTCGATATCGCGGGACTGATCCAGCAGGGCGAGACCGTCGCGGCGCTGACCTCCCGGATCGAGTCGGGCGCGCTCGCGTCGACGGTCGTCGTGCGAGCCCCGGCCGACGCGCCAACGTGGGATGTCACGTCGCTCGGAGTGCGCTCGGGCGCCCGCGTCGATCTCGGCGCCGTCATCGCGACGATCGAGGACGCCCGCACGGTGTTCGTCCGTTTGGCACCTGCCGGCGGCGACGTCGAGTGGGTCGAGGCGGCGTTGGCAGACGGCGGCGCGCTCATTGCCGAACCGCTCGTCGCGGGCGCGGGGGCACCGATCGGTGACATTCGCCTCCGGCGCATGGACCGCGATCCCGACGGAGGCCACGCGGTCTCGGCGCTCGCGGAAGTCGCGAACCGGGTCGTGGCCGACATCGGCGGCGAAGGAGGCACCGTTGCGCGCACCTGGGCGCTTCGGCCCGGAATGCGGTACTTCGTCCGTGTACCCGTCGAGAGTCTGTTCAAGCGGTTCGTCCTGCCGGCCGACGCCCTGATTCCCCGCGGTGCCGACACCGTTCTCGTGGTCAAGCACGGCGCCACGTACGTCGAGGTGCCGGTCCACGTCGAGTACTCCGATTCCCGCGTCGCGGTCGTCGCGAACGATGGGGCCGTCTTCGCGGGCGACACCGTCGCGCACAAGGGCGCGTACGCGCTTTCGCTGGCGCTGCAGGCGGGCAAGGGCGGCGCCGTCGATCCCCATGCCGGGCACAACCACTAGCGATGCTGAACCTCAATCGCATCATCGCCGGCAGCCTGC
>JANNRO010000040.1:0-8901 GCA_031401505.1 Planctomycetia bacterium | reverse complement strand
CGAGGCCGCGCGAAGCGAGGCAGTCCCGTCGCGGGCTCTGCTCCGGCCGCGAGGGCCTGCATCGCGAGCCCGGCCCGCGAAAGCGAGCCCGCGAGTGCATGTGGCGGGTGTTGTTGCCGTCTACCATGTAGACGACGTCTTCGGCGATGTTGGAGGCGTGGTCGGCGATGCGCTCGAGATTTTTGGCGGCCGACAGGATCTGGAGATCGGGGCGGATCTGCTTGGGGTCCCGGGTCATGGCGACCTCCATTTCGTCGAAGATGCCCCGCAAGAGCGCGTCGATGGGATCGTCCATGCGGAGCACGTCCATCGCCTTCGTCGTGTCGCGACGCACGAGCGCGTCGAGCGACGCGGTCAGCATGCGACGTGACCGATCGGCGATCTCGACGAACGCGGAGGGAAACTCGCGCGGCGTCCCCTCGGCGAGTTCGAGCGCCCGCTCGGCGATGTTGACCGAGAGGTCGGCCACGCGCTCGAGGTCGTTGATGATCTTCATGACGCCCGTCACGAAGCGGAGGTCGCGCGCCGTCGGCTGGTAGAGCGCCAGCATCTTCAGGCACTCCTCGTCGATCTTCAACTCCTGGAGGTTGATGTCGCGGTCGCCTTCGATCACGGCGGCGGCCTCGGTCACGTCGCGCTCGAGGATCGCGCGCACGGCGCGCGCGACGGTCGACTCGACGTTGCCTCCCATCAGGAGAACGTCGCGGTGGAGATCTTCCAACGCATGCAGAAAGTGGCGGCTCATCGAGGTGGCTCCTCTGGATCGGCTGGACGGCGGACGGGACCTGCGTCCGACTCGCCGTCTCTGGCGAGCGGAATGGAAACCGTGAAGGTCGTGCCGGCACCGGGCCGGCTCTCGACGGCGATGTCGCCGCCGTGGAGATTGACGGCGTGCTTGACGATGGAGAGGCCGAGACCGGTCCCTCCCTTGCCACGCGAGCGCGCCTTGTCGACGCGGTAGAACCGCTCGAAAATCCGCGCGATGTGCTCGGGCCCGATGCCGATGCCGGTGTCGGCGACCGTCAGCACGGCGCGTCCGTCGATCGCCGTGAGGCTCACCTGGACCGAGCCGCCGGTCGGTGTGTACGTGACGGCGTTCACGACGAGATTGTCGACGAGACGGCGCAGCGCCTCGGGGTCGCCCACGACGCGTACCGGCCCGTCGGCCGCGACGCCGAGCGATAGCCCCGCATCCCGGGCCCGGACCGAGACGGGCTCGCAGGCCTGCCGCACGACGAGCGCGAAGTCGACCGGGGCGCGCTCGATGTTCTCGGGGGTGGACTCGAGCCGCGACAGCGTGAGCAGGTCGTCCACCAAGGCCGTCAGCCGATCGGCGTGGCGCTCGATCGTGGCGACGAAGCGAGGACCGGCCTCGGGGTCGGCGAGTGCGCCATCGGCCAGCGTCTCGGCCGCGCCCGCGATCGCGGCGAGCGGCGTGCGGAGCTCATGGCTCACGTTGGCCACGAAGTCGGAGCGCATGCGCTCGAGTCGGCGGAGCGTCGAGACGTCACCGACGAGGAGAATCGCGCCGGGGCCGGCCTCTCGCACGGGCGCCGCACGTACGCGGAGCAGGCGTTTGGGCGCGCCGTCCCAGATGATCTCGGCCTCGTGCGCCTCGCCTCGCTCGAGTGCCGCACGCGCCAGCGAGAGGAACTGCGGGTCCCTGACCAGCATGTGGATCGGCTTGCCCTCCACCTGCTCGTCGGCGGCGACGCCGAGCAGCACGCGCCCGGCCCGATTGACGAAGCGGATCGCCTCGGTGGCGTCGAGCGCGAACACACCCTCCGCCATGCCGTCGAGCACGGTCGAGAGTCGCGCGCGCTCGGCGCCCACGCGCGCGACGTCGGCTTCCAATCGCTCGGCGGTCGCATTGAATGCCGAAGACAACCCGCGCAGGAAGTCGGGCCCGCGCACGGGCACGCGAGCGGAGAGATCGCCCCCCTCGATCCCCGAGAGCGCGTCGGCGACGGAACGGACGGTGGCGGCGGTGGGCCCGAGAAAGAGCACGGCCGCGACTCCCCCGAGCAGTGCCGCGATCGCACCGGCCGCCCAGGGAAGTCGTGTCTCGGCGGCAACCACGGCGTCGACGTCGGCCGACGCGAGCGCGGCGCGGGCCACGGCCTTCGAGCCGTCGATGCGCACGGCGGCATAGCGCAACTCGCGATTCACCGACTCGGACGTGCGGCTCGAGAGGGCGACGCCCTTCTCGATCGCCTCCAGGACTTCGGGCCGGCGGGCATGATTGGACAACTGCGAGGGCTCCTTGGCGTCGCTGTCGGCCAGCACCCGCCCGTCCTCGGCGATCAGCGTGAATCGGAGCCCGGCTCGTCTCCCTTCGGCCTTGACGCGCGCATCGAGCGTCTTGGACGCGGGTCCCGCCGCCATGCCGTCGGCCCCGATGCCCGCCGCGAGCGCGTGGGCGGACCCCACCAGATCACGATCGATCCGAGTGTACGCGATTCGACGGATCTCCGGCGCCCGCACGAACCAATAGACCGCGAGCCCGAGGGCCACGAGGGCCGCTCCGGCGAGTCCGATCCGAAGGGCCCACGGAATGCGCATGTGACTCCGACCGACGCGAGCGATGCCGAGTCGGCGACGCCCTATCTGTCCCCGAACTTGTAGCCGACGCCGCGGATCGTGACGATGCGCGCGCCGTATTCCTTCAGCTTTCGTCGCAACGTCGCGACGTGGACGTCGATGTTCCGATCGATGACGATCACGTCGGGACCGATCGCCTTGTCGAGCAGCTGCGAGCGGGTGAACACCCGTCCTCGATTGCGCGCCAGATGATGGAGCAGACGCAACTCGGTCGGCGTGCAGACGATGTCGACCCCGTGGAGCCGCACCTCGTGCTTGCCCGGGTCGATCTCGAGATCGTCGATGCGGACCTGCTTCAACGCCGGGTCGGGGCCCGCACCCGTCCGACGCAGGACCGCCCGCACACGGGCGAGCAACTCCTTCACGCCGAAGGGCTTCTTCACGTAGTCGTCGGCCCCGACCGAGAGACCCACGACCGCATCGCTTTCTTCGACGCGCGCCGTCATCATGACGATCGGGATGTCGGCCGTCGCCTCGTTCGCGCGCAGCCGCCGACACACCTCGAGGCCGTCGAGACCGGGCATCATCAGGTCGAGGAGCACGAGGTCGGGCTTCTCGGTGCGGGCGATCTCGAGGGCCTTTTCGCCCGTCTCCGCACGCAGGGGCTTGAAGCCCTCTTTGCGCAGGTTGTAGACGACGAGGTCGAGCAGGTCGGCCTCGTCCTCGACGACCAGGATCTTGTGGGACATGGCGACTCCTCGCGGAGGGGGGGCTGTGAGATTCATGTACATAGGGTCGCCCCGATCCCTCAAATCTTTGTAAAGATAAACAGGAGATTCGGCAAAGGTCGAATCGGCGAACTAGCCGTACCGCCCCGTGATGTATGCCTCGGTCTCGGCGAAACGCGGGCGCTCGAAGATCTGCGTCGTGTCCCCCACCTCGATGAGGCGGCCGAGATACATGAACGCCGTCGTGTCGGCGACACGGCCCGCCTGCTGCATGTTGTGGGTCACGATGACGACCGTGTAGTGGCGCTTCAGATCGATGATCAGGTCCTCCACCTTCGACGTCGCGATCGGATCGAGTGCCGAGCACGGCTCGTCCATCAGGAGCACCTCGGGGCGGGTCGCGATCGCGCGGGCGATGCACAGACGCTGTTGCTGGCCTCCCGACAACTCGAGCGCGCTCTTGTGGAGGCGATCCTTCACCTCGTCCCAGATCGCGGCCTGCTTCAAGCTGCGTTCGACCGACTCATCGAAGACGGCCTTGCGCTTCTCGCCGTCGATGCGCAGCCCGAAGATGACGTTCTCGTAGATCGTCTTCGGAAAGGGGTTCTGGCGCTGGAAGACCATCGACATGCGCTTTCGGAGCGCGATCACGTCGACGCCACGGCCGTAGACGCTCTGACCCAGCAAACGGATGTCGCCCTCGGTGCGGATGCCGTCGATGAGATCGTTCAGCCGATTGAGCGACCGCAGCAACGTGGACTTGCCGCAGCCCGACGGGCCGATCAGCGCGGTCACCTTGCGTGCGGCGATCTTCAACGACACGTCCTTCAACGCGTGCGTCTGGCCGTACCAGAGCGCGAAGTGGTCGACTTCGAGCACTGCGTCGGCCGTCGCCGTGAACGGCGGAGGCAGTTCGGACGCGGAAGGGAGTACGTCGGGACTCATACGGAGCCAGGCACGGATCCGGCGAATTCGTGGTTCGCCGCCGTGTCCTCGATTGCACTCGAACGAATCCGCCGGATCCGAGCCAGGCACCTTGCTCGTGTCATCGTGATCCTCATCCTCATTTAGAACACTCCGGTCTTGAACTTCTTGCGGAGGCGGTTGCGCAACAGAACCGCCCCGAGATTGAGCATCAGCACGAGTACCAGCAGAACGAGAGTCGTGCTGTAGACGAGCGGCGTGGATGCATCCACGTTGGGCGACTGGAACCCCGTGTCGTAGATGTGGAACCCCAGGTGCATGAACTTGCGGTCGGGATGGAGAAAGGGCATGGCCGCGTCGAGCGGCAGCCGATCGGTCCTCTTGACCACACCCGTCAGCATGAGCGGCGCGACCTCGCCCGCACCGCGCGCCATCGCGAGGATCATCCCGGTCAGGATGCCGGGGCTCGCGTGCGGCAGGACGACGCGGCGGATCGTCTGCCACTTCGACGCGCCACACGCGACGGACGCCTCGCGCAGCGCTCGCGGGACGGCGGCGAGGGCCTCCTCGGTCGATACGATCACGACCGGAACGGTCAACAGCGAGAGCGTCAGCGACGCCCAGAGGATGCCGCCGCCACCGAACGTCGGGGCGGGAAGATACTCGGCGTAGAACGTGTGGTCGATCCAGCCACCGACGAAGTAGCAGAAGAAGCCCAGGCCGAAGATGCCGAAGACGATGCTGGGCACGCCGGCGAGGTTGTTGACCGCGATGCGCACGGCCGACACGATGAACCCCTGTTTGGCGTACTCGCGCAGGTAGAGCGCGGCGATGACGCCGAACGGCACGACGAACAACGTCATCAGGAGCGTCATCAGCATCGTGCCGAAGATGGCGGGCCAGATCCCACCGTCGGTGTTGGCCTCGCGGGGTTCGTCGGTCACGAAGTGCCAGAAGCGCGAGACGAAGAGCCCGAATCGACCGAAGAAGCCGAGGCCGTTGACCTCGTCCACCCGGAGAATCGACGAGATCGGCTTCGGCTTCGGAAAGGGCTCTCCATTGCCCCACGCGAGGAGCACGGTGAACCGACGATCCTCCTTCTGGATATTCCCGATGCGCTCGGCCAGCGCCAGCGAACGTGCCTCGGCTTCCTTCGTGCGCGCGTCCAGTTCCTTCACCCGCCTCGCGAGCGCAGGATCGTCCGGCTCCATCGTGGCCTGCGCCTTGCGCCGCTGCACGCGGACCTCTTCGATCGCCCGGCTTTCTTCGTCGAGCGGCCCCTTCTGGATTCCGAGTCGCTCTTCGCGGCGCGAGTCGGCCTGGCTCATTCTCGCGCGCAGCGCCCCGAGCGCCGCGGCGCCCTCCGCGACGATTTTCCCGTCTTCGTAGACGGCTTGCACGCGGCCATAGGCCGGCCCGTGCTCCATGCGCTCGAACGCCAGCAGATCCTCAGGCTGGTCGATCGACTTGATGCGCGCGGACGGCACGAAGATGAAGTCCCCGCTGCCCGCAAGGTCTCGATTTCCGATGCGGATCTGGATCTCTTCCTCGGTCACTCCGGCCGAGTCGCGCCGCGTCTGACGACGGACTTCCTCCCCGGTCACGACCGTCCCGTCGGTCAGCGTGAAGCGCGAGAGTCGCGCCGGCCAGAAGGTGCGCAACCCTTTGACCACCACGATGCCGACGATGCCGACGACCAGAAGGAGCAGCAGCGCGGTGAACGCTCGAGTCACCCAGACCCAAGGGTGGCCGTCGCGGAACAGCCGCCCATACGGCGAGGGCTGAAGGGGAGGGAGCGGCGCGGACGCGGCGTCGGCCATGTTCAGAGGCCCCGATACTTCTTGCGGAAGCTCAAGCGCACCATTTCCGCGATCGTGTTCAAGACGAACGTCAGCGCGAAGAGGAGGAGTCCGGCGACGAAGAGAACGCGGAACAGGGTCCCGCCGACCGGTGCCTCCGGCAACTCGGTCGCGATGTTGGCGGAAAGCGTGCGGAAGCCGTTGAAGATCGACCCGTCGATGATCGCGGTGCCCCCCGTGGCCATCAGCACGATCATCGTCTCGCCGACCGCACGCCCCAGTCCGATCATCGTCGCCGAGAACAGCCCCGGGATCGCCGCAGGCAGGATGACGCGCGTCGCGGTCTGCCACGGACTCGCGCCGCACCCGAGCGCAGCGGAACGCAACGAGTCGGGAATCGACGACAGCGCGTCCTCGGCGATCGTGTACACGACCGGAATGACGGCGAACCCCATCGCGATGCCGACGACGAGGCTGTTGCGGACGTCGAACACCGTGCCCACTCCGTCGCTCTTGCCGACGAGGAACCACCGGAATGAATCGGAGAACACGACGTGATCGACCACCGGTGCGAGCAGGACGAAGACGAGTGAGGGCGCGATCACCCAGACTCCGATGCGCGCGAGCAGCCGCGGCATGCCGGACAGGTCGCGAAGTCCGACGAAGCGCGGGACGAACGCGAATCCGAGGCACGCTCCGATCACCCCCATCGAGACGCGCAGCAGCGGCAGCCCGTCGCCCGTCCCGGCGACGCCGGTCAGCCACACGCGGAAATCGCCGACGACGTTCGTGGGACCCGAGAACAGCGTGCGCTGGACGGCGCCGACCGAACTGACCGCGACGACGCCCACGAGAACGACCAGCGCCGCGGCGATGAGCAGCCGAACGCCCGACGAAATCGATTGCCGCGCCTCGATCGGAATCCCCTGCCAGGCGACGCCCGTGACGAACGCGACCGCCACGATGCCGAAGAGCCCGCCGAAGACCGCCGGCACGATCTCCGCGACCGCCGGCGCGATCACGAGCGCCGCGAGGAAGCCGAGCACGACGCTCGGTAGGCTCGCCATCACCTCGACGCCGGGCTTGACGAACGCCCGCACCTTCGGGTGCATGAACTGCGAGGTGTAGAGCGCCGCGAGCAGCGCGAGCGGCAACGCGAATATCATCGCGTAGAAGACGGCCTTCAACGTCCCGAAGACGAGCGGCGTCAGCGAGAGCTTGGGCTCCGACTCGTCGGTCCCGCTCGAACTCTGATACGAGTACGTCGGGCGGTCGTAACCCTCGTAGTGGACCTCGCCGAACAGCGCGCGCAGGTTCGTTTCGGGGTGCGGATTGTCGAGGTCGAACGCCTTGTAGCCCGATCCGGGTCCCACGACGAGCACGCCGTCGTCTTTCCAGGATGCCGCAATCGCGGCGATCGCACCGGGGAACGCCTTGGTCTGCGTCACGATGCGCTCGTTGGTCGGGTACGTGGCGGCGAGTCGCCCGTCAGCGAGGCCGACGTAGAGCGTTCGACGGGTCGGAGCCGACGACAACCGGACGATCGGCGACGAGAACCGTTCGAAGGTGTGCAGCCGCCGCATCACCTTCCCGTCGCTTCCGCCCGTACCCTTGTCGCTCGAGACGAGGCTCCAGATCTCGATGTCGCCGTTCGTGGTTCCGAGCGCCAGACTCCGGTCTCCCAGCACGAACTCGAATACGGAGAGCGACCCGGACGCAGCGGCCGAGATCGTCTCCTTGACTTCCCGGCGCACCGCGGGTTCCACGGTCAGGTCGACGCGAAGGACGGTTCCGGCCGGATCGGCGAACCATGCGGTCCGCGCATCCTCGTCGACGAGCGCGAACACGAGCGACTTCGGCGCCGCCGGGCCCTCCGTCGCGGCCTCGACGAAGGCGAACTCACGAAAGCCCGTGGACGCATCGACGCCCGAAGCCGACTCCTTGACCAGACGAGCGAGGCCATCGGCCCCGACCGCGACGCAGACTCCGCTCTCCTCCGAGTACGTGTACGAAGCCGAGACGACCGACCCGGCTTCGTCGGGCAGGCGCGTGCTTCCGCGGAACCCGATCTCGGCCTTCACGCGGAGCAGATTGCCACCCGTCTTTCGCTGGACCACGGCTCCGTCGGCCGTTCTCACGTCGCCCGGCTTCATCGATTCCCGGAGCAGTTCGGCGGAGTCGCCGAGCACGTAGTCGGACCGGAACGAGATCGAGAGGAACGCAAGGCGTCCGGATGCCGTGCCGACGACCGTCGAGTTCTGGCGGATTCCCCGGCGCGCCGTCGTCACGCGATCGGTCGCGATTCCCGAAATGGGATAGCGGGCGACCGTCGTCCCGTCGTCGGTGCGAAAGACGACGATCTCGGGCGACTCCCCGATCGCAGCAGCCAGTAATCGATATTCGTCCATCACGAGCAGTCGGATCGGGCCCGTGACGGGGATTCGCCCGGCGCCGGGTCGCTCGGTCGCCGAGGCCGCCTTGAACAGCGGCACGACCGTCGACACGAGGAACACCAGGATTCCGATCACGGCGACGATGACGAGCATGCCGCCCGAGCGGATGATGCCGCCGGCAACCCGGTTCGAGATGAGAACGCTCTTGGCGGTCTTGCGCTCGCCGACGCGGGGCGGGAGCGGTTCGACGATGCCCGCATCGTGCGGAGTCGGCGAGGGGGGAGGAGTCGTCTCGGACATCGGGGCTGGGGATCCGAAAGGCCCACAGGGGCGGGATCGAGGGAGCCGGAACCGAGCGACGGGCCGCCATCAGCCCGGGAGAGAGAGAGAGAGAGAGAGAGAGAGGGGCGGGGGGGGGCGCGCCGGGCCCCCCCCACAAACACCCCGGTAGCACACCCCCGGCGGGGGGGGGGGAAAAACAACACAGGTTGGCGGCCCCCCCCCCGCGGCCCCCGG
>JANNRO010000039.1:0-2907 GCA_031401505.1 Planctomycetia bacterium | reverse complement strand
GACGTTGGCGACGACCAGCTTGCCGTAGCGTGCAATCTGGAGCCGTCCCTCGTCGTCGAAGCGCGCGTCGTCAAGCGTCGTCCGGACGTCGTCGGGGGGGCGGCGCGAGAAGAGCGCGACGCCGCTGTAGCCGGGGCGCTTCGCCGCGACCACGTGGACGTGGCGCCCGTCGGGGTTCTTCAACGTCTCGGGGATCTGCTCGGGATTCGCACGGACCTCCTGCACGCCGACGATGTCGCCGTTGGATTCGGAGAGCCAGCGCGAGAACCCCTTCGTCTCGCAGGCGCGGATGCCGTTGACGTTCCAGGAGAGGACGCGCATGGCGGGGGTTCTACGCGAGTCCATCGTTTTGGGAAGCGGCGTCCTTGCATGGGACGGCCGCGACGGCCGCCAGCCGCGGGAACGCCGCGAGCAGCGTCGGGGGCACGTGGACCTTCCTTCCTTCGACGAGGGATTTCAGTTCGAGCGCGTTTGCGAGCCCCTTGCCCGCGAAGTGGTTGTTGGTGACCACGAGGACCTCCTTCGCCTTCGTCCGCACGGCGTCGATCCAGCCCGCGAAGCGCCCGAGGTCGCTCGCGTCGTAGAGCCAGTCGTAGCGGCGATCGCGCGGCGATCCCTTCTCGGCCCACGCCTCGTTGCGCCCGTGGAGCCGCAGGTAGGCGATCGGCGTCGTCGCGATCTCTCGCGGTGGCACGCCGCGGGGCAGCGCTTTCAGATCGCCCACGACCCACGCGATGCCTTTCCCTGCGAGCGACTCTCGCACTTCGTCGCGATCCCAGGAGACGTCCCGAAATTCGACGGCGAGGGGCACGCCCTCGACGTGCTCGGCCAATCGATGGACGTAGGCCTCGGTGCGCACCGAGGCGTGGAGTGTCGGTGGAAACTGCGCGAGCGCGGCGACGAGCCGTCCGTCGGCGCCCAGCGCCGCGAGGAACGCGCGCATCGCGACGAGGTCGGCCTTCGTTGCGCGCTCGGGCCCGTGGGTGAACCCTCGCCAGAGCTTCGCCGTGTAGCGGAAGTTCGGGCGGTCGGCGGTCTTTCGAAGCCACTCCGTCGCCATCGCGGCGGTGGGAATCCGGTAGTACGAGACGTTGACCTCGAGCAGGTCGACCCACGACGCGAGCCTGACGAGGGGGTGGATCGACCGATCGCCTCGCGGATAGACGGGCCCGACCCAGTCGGGATACGAGAACCCGGCCGAGCCCACCCGGACGCATGCACGGCGCGCGGTCGCGTGGACAGGCTCGGTGTTTGGCAGACGGTCGATCACGCGGAAGGGTATGGGCAGCGGGAGAGGGGAGGGATCGTCCCGGGAAAAAGGGGGTTGACAAGAATACGAACAAAATACTATCATTCACCCATGCCCCGCGAAACCCTCTCTCTCGGTGACCGTCGAGACGCGCTTGCCCGTCTGGCGTCGGTGCTGCGCGGCCTCGAGATCCGAGGTCCCGAAGTCTCTCCCGAAGCACCCCCTGTTGGGGCGGACCCCGGCGTCGTCCGTACCGGCTGGCCCGGCATCGACGCCTTGGGTGGGCTTTCCCGCGGACTGCTCCACGAGTGGTTCGGTGTCGCCGAATCGACTGCAGACGAATCGGCAACGGGACCCTCGTCCGACGACCGCCGACCTCGTCGTGTCCCGTGGACTCCCCCGCTTCGCATCCTCGCCACGCTGGCCGAGCGAGCCCGCGGCGGGATCCCAAGTGCAGGCGGCTGGGTCTGCTGGATCGGGTCGAAGGTCTGGCCCTACCCCCGCGCGTTGATTCCCCGCGAGCGCCTCTCGGTATGGGGGGAGCCGGGGCGGACGCCCGACGAATCCGCCGGTGTGTCGGGATCGACCGATCTCCTCGCGTCGTCCCTCTTCGTCGATCCTCCCGACGACGCCGTGCGCTTGTGGGCCATCGACTTGGCGCTGCGCTGCAAGGCGCTCGCCGCCGTCGTCGCCGACGCGCGCGGCCTCACGATGGCCGCGTCGCGGCGCCTGCAGTTGGCGGCCGAGAAGACCAGCAAGAACGGCGGCCCCCTCGTTCTTCTCGCGCGTCCGCCCGCCGATCGCGCGACGCCCTCCGTCGCCGGTACGCGCTGGCTGGTCAACAATGTGCACCACGAACGTTCGTCTTCGATGAACCCTCGCTGGTCGATCGAGGTTTTGCGCTGGAAAGGCCGCGGGCGGGCATCGCCGCCCGGTCTCTCGCTGGCGGCATCGAGCGAAGCGGGCAGGCGATGGACGTTGGAGTGGCGCCATGCAGAGAGTGATGTCGTTGAGTCTCCCGTGGTGGTCGACGGATCGAGTGACCCGGGCCGTTCACAGGGCCGTTCATCGGGGAGTCCGCCGCCGAGCGGAGTCCTCTCCGGGAGCGGACCGCCCGAGTTCGTGGAAACGTTCCCGCCGCGGGGAGTCTCCGCCTCCGCCCTATAGCGATTCTGTGTCCTCTGGGAGAAGTGCTGCCTCGACAGAATCGCCCGTCCTTCTCGTCGCGACCGTCGGGGGACGCGAATTGGTCATGAAACGCTGCGCCACGGCGCAGGGTCTCGGCGTCCGTGAAGGGCGCACCCTGGCCGAGGCGCGCGCGGTTCTCGGGCGCCGCGAGCCCTTCGTGCGCCCGCTCGATGTCCACGGCGATACCGCCGCCCTTCGATCGCTCGCCGTCTTCGCCGAGCGCTTCGCGCCCACCGTCGCCGTCGATCCTCCCGACGGACTCCTCCTCGACATCACGGGCTGTGAGCGCCTCTTCGGCGGCGAAGACCGCCTCGCCGAGGCGGTCGAAGCGAGCGTTCACCGCCTGGGATTCTCCTCCCGCATCGCCGTCGCCCCGACCGCCGGGTGCGCGTGGGCGCTCGCCCGCTTCGGCGACACACCCCGCCCTCGAATTCCCGAAGGCGGCGAACACGAGGCCCTCTCGCCGTTGC
>JANNRO010000038.1:0-12663 GCA_031401505.1 Planctomycetia bacterium | reverse complement strand
ATGGCGATCATCACGCGCTGGCGCATGCCGCCGGAAAACTCGTGCGGATGGGATTTCAACCTCTTCGACGCGTCGGCGACGCCCACGCGCGTCAGGAGGTCGACGGCCTTCGCCCGGGCCTCGGCCCGACCGACGCCCAGGTGGAGCTCCGCGACCTCGCAGAGCTGCTCCTCGACGGTCAGGTAGGGATTGAGGCTCGTCATCGGGTCCTGGAAGACCATCGCGATGCGATTGCCGCGAATCGTGCGCATTTGGTCCTCGGGCAGCGTCGCGAGGTCCTTCCCGTCAAAGAGCACGCGCCCCTTCGCGATCCGCCCCGTCCGACGGGGCAGGAGGCGCAGGATCGAGAGATTGGTCACGCTCTTCCCGCAGCCCGATTCGCCCACGAGGCCGACCACCTCGCCGCGCCCGACCGTGAAGGTGACGTCGTCGACCGCGCGAACGACGCCGTCGTCGGTCGTGAACTCGGTGGTCAGACCTTCGACCGACAGGAGCGGGCCGGAGGGCGTCGTCACTTGCGCGTCCTCGGATCGAGGGCGTCGCGCAGGCCGTCGCCCAGGAAGTTGAGCGACAGCAGCGTCGCCGCCAGGAACGCGCTCGGGAACGCCAGCCGCCAGAGGTAGTCCTGGAACGGCGCCTCCGCGACGAGCACGCCCCACGAGAGCGAGACCCCGAGGCCCAGGAACGACAGGAACGCCTCGGTCAGAATGACCGCCGGGACAGTCAACGTCGCATAGATCACGATCGGGCCGAGGCAATTGGGCAGCAGATGCCGGAGGATGATGCGCCGATGCGAGGCCCCCATCGTCTTGGCGGCGAGGACGAACTCCTGATGCTTCAATCCGATCACCTGCCCGCGCACGATGCGCGCCATCGTCAGCCACTGGACGGCGCCGAGGGCGGCGAACATCGGGAGCGGGTTCCCTCGTTGCTTCTCGTCGAACAGCAACATGATCAGGATGACGAGGAACATGTACGGGATGCCGTAGAGGAAATCGACGACGCGCATCATCAGGTCGTCGACGAAGCCGCCGAAGTAGCCCGCGACCGCGCCCCACAGCGTCCCGATCAGCAACGAAACGCAGGTCGCGACGAGCCCCACGAGCAGCGACGTGCGTCCGCCGACCAGTACGCGCGCCCCGTAGTCGCGGCCGAGGCTGTCGGTGCCGAAGAGATGCGCGGCGCTCGGTGCCTGATCGTGGTTGCGCGTGTCCTGCCGCTCGGGATCGAGTCCGAGGACGGCCGGAAGCAGCGCGCACGAGAGGATGAGGACGGCGAGAAACAGCGCCCCCGCGACCGCGAAGCGATTCTTGCGCAGGCGCCGAAGCGCGTCGGCGGCCGGACTCCGGCCCCGCACCGGAATCGAGACGGGACCCTCGTCGGACGACCCGTGTCCCCGGCGAGGCATGTCGAGCGACGTGGCGTTCACGACTCACTCCGCACGCGCGGGTCGATCCACGCGTAGGCGAGATCGACGAGCAGATTGAACAGGATCACGATGCTCGAGTAGAGGAGCATCGTTCCGAGCACGATGTAGTAGTCGCGGTTGATCGCGCCCTTGACGAAGTACTGCCCCATGCCGGGCACGCCGAAAACCTGCTCGACGATGAACGAGCCGGTCATGAGCCCCGCCGCCGCGGGTCCCAGATAGGAGACGACCGGCGGGATCGCGCCACGAAACGCGTGTTTCCCGACGACCTGGCTCTCGGACAGGCCCTTGGCGCGCGCCGTGCGGACGAAATCCTGCGTCATCACCTCGATCGTCCCGCCGCGAGCCAGCCGCGCGATGTAGGCGGCGTAGGGCAACGCGAGCGTCACGGCCGGCAGGATGACGTGGCGAAACGATCCCCAGCCCGCGACCGGCAGCCATTCGAGTTTCACCGCGAAGACGACCGCGAGGAACGCGCCGATCACGAACGAGGGGAGCGAGATGCCGATCATCGCGAACGCCATCCCGAAGCCGTCGGAGGCCGAGCCCGGATGGAGTCCCGCCTTGATGCCGAGCCAGAGGCCCAGCATCACGGCGAGGATGAGCGCCAGGAGTCCGAGCGTCAGGCTGACCGGCAGCGCGGGCAGCAGGACTTCCTCGACCTTTGCGCCCTGCACGACCAGCGACGGGCCCATGTAGCCCTCGGTCACGAGGCCCTTCGTGTAATTCCAGAAAAATACGGCGCCGCCCGCGAACGATCGGTCGAGGACCCCATAACGCGACAACTGCTCGGCCCTGACCGCCGGCGGCGCATTCTTCTCGCCCGCGAAGGGGTCGCCGGGGGCCAGGAACATCAGTTGGATCGCGACGAAGATCAGCATCAGGAAGAGCGGAACCGTCCAGAGGAAGCGTCGCAGCACGAACCTCGGAAACCAGCGCGCGGCGACGCCGGCGAGAGCGAGGCCCGCGAGCACGCCGCCGACGCTCCCGAGCGCGCGATGGAGGACGATCCAGGCGATGAGGCCCAGTACGGCGCCGCCCGCGATCCGCAGCCCGATGCCCTTGCTTGCCATGGTCAGCGCGGCTCCCCGACGACGAGGTCGCGCAGCGGGTGGAGGTCCTGGAGGTTGTCGACGGTCGTCCCGTCGGGCAGCGAGAGGCGCGTACGGAAATTCCTGACGCGCGGGTTGACGAGACTGGTGCTCACGTAGAAATAGATCGGGATGAACGGGAACGCGTCCTGGACGAGGATCGCCTCGGCCTCCCGGAGCAGCTGGAAGCGCAGCGCCTTCGCGGCGGCGAGCCGTTCGTCGCTGCCGTCCGCCGCTACGCGCAGGCGTTCGACGAGCCCACGCGTCCGATCCTTCTCCTTGCACTTGAGGAGCACCGACTCGGCGTCGGCGAGCACCCGGAAGGGGTCGGCCGCGAGGCTGACGAGCCGGTCGTAGAACGGATCGCCCCACCCCGTGTTGTTGTTGCCGCCCTTGGTCACCCACATGTCGAGGAACGTGTTGGGATCGTTGTAGTCGGCGACCCAGCCGGCGCGGCAGACCTCGTAGTCGAGCAGCGTCTGCTTCTGGAGGTACGCCTTCCACTCGCTGTTGAAGGCATTGGCGTCGATCTTCAGATGGTTGCGCCACTGGCTCGTGACGAATTCCGCGTACTTCTTGTGGCCTTCGCTCGTGTTGTAGAGGAGCGCGATCTTGGGGAATCCCTTGCCTTCGGGGAAACCCGCCTCGGCGAGCGACCGACGTGCGCTCTCCGGGTCGAAACCCATCCGACTCGTCGGCGGCTCGTACCCTCCGCCGGTCCCGGGCGGCGAGATCGTCAACGCCGGAGGTTCGCCCTTTCGCGTGACGGTTTCGACCAAGAGCGCCCGATCGATCGACTTCGCGAGCGCGAGCCTCACCCGCGGATCGTCGAACGGCTTGCGGGTCGTGTTGATGCGGTAGAAATACGTGCTGATCGAGGGCGTCGCGTGGAAGTCGGGCCGCTTCTTCAACATGTCGATCAGGTCCACCGGGTAGTTGCCCGGGAGCCAATCCGCCGCGCCCGTCTGATAAAGGCTCCACGCCGTCTGGTTGTTGTCCGTCGAGAGGACGTCGACCGAGCCCAGGTGGACGTCGGCGCGCCCCCAGTACGTGTCGCTCTTGACGAGTCGGATCGCGCGATTCTCGTCCCATCGCAACATGCGGAAGGGACCGTTGCAGACGAGCGTGCGCGGGCTGCGAAACCAGTTCTCGGGATTCGTCTCGATCGACGGTCGCGGGACCGGGAGCGCCGCGTGAAACGACGTCAGGTCGAGGAAGTAGGGAATGAACGCCACGAGCTCGACGACGAACGTCGACGCATCGGGGGCGAACACGCCCTCGTCGACCCCGAAGTGGGCCCGAGCCGCGTTCCATGCGGCATCGCGGCGCGCGGCCTCGGCCTCGAAGCCCGCGAGGAGCGCGGCCCCCTCCTCGGGCGTGAAGACGCCCTCTCGACGATCGAGCCCGTCCACGACGACGCGGGCCTCGGGTCGAATCACGACGTCGCGGACGGCCCGGGTCGACGCGAACTCCTGCCACTTCGCGGCCGAAAGCCCCTGCGACTCGGTCGCGAGCAGGGACCGGAGTCCGACGAGGATTCCCGCCTTGGCCTCCGGCGATTCGGCGCTCGGATCACCCCGAAGCGACTTGACCTGCGCCTCGAACGTGTTGTAGGCCTCGGCGTGCCGGATGCCGTGCAGGAGATACGCGTACTCGGACGCGATCAGCGGCTCCTGAAGCCGCTTCCACGAGTAGACGAAGTCGTGCGCGGTCACCGGCCGGCCGTCGCTCCACAAGGCCCCCTGGCGCATGTGGAACACGTACCGGCGACCGTCCGGGCTCGCTTCCCACGACGACGCGGCGCCGGGGGTCGGAAGCAGGCTCTCATGCGCGCGATAGGTGAGCCCCTCGAAGAGCGCGTCGGCGATCCGTCCTTCGAGAACTCCGGTCATCTTGTGGGGATCGAGCGACTTGGGCTCCGACCCGTTCGCGAACGCGAAATCAGCCCGATCCTTCGACTCGTCGGTCGAAAACGTGAAGCCGACGAGGACGAGGGCCACGACGAGGGCGGCGAGAAGTCCGAGATAGGTTCGGTACATGCGGGCCGAGTCGGTTTCGGATGGAACCCGCGACCGACGAGCGGGGGCGGGATGGTACTCGTCCCGACCGGCGCTTGAAAGCCGCGAGATCGGGGAGGCCGGGAGGCGACGTCAGTTGATGCGGATCGATTGGAGCGGCGTCACGTCGAGGACGCTGCGAATCCTCTCTCCCTTGGGCAGGCCGCGCACCGTCGATTTCGCGATGCCTCGATCGACCGTCGTCCAGAGCGGCACCACGACGGCCTCCTCGAGCAGGATCGACTCGGCCTCGGCAAGCAGCGCCTGACGCAGCGTCTCGAGGCTCGCGAGGTTGGCCGCCGATGCTCCGGCGATCGGCCCCTTGAGCGTCGCGACGTCCTTGAGCACGGGATCGGGCGCCGCGAGGAATCCCGCGACGTCGGTCGCCGCCTTGATGAGCGCGTCGTACGTCGCGTTGCTCCACATCGCGCCGCCGAGCGAATTCCCGGTCGTGAACGCGGCGAGGAGCGCCAGCGGATCGTCGGTCGCGGGATGCCACGTCGCGATCGCCGCGTGCCACAGCCCCGAGTCGATTCGGCGGCGCAGGTCCTCGGGGACGTCGACGGTCGCCTCGTCGGGCAGTTTGGCCGTCTCCCACGATTTCTTGATCGCGGCGGCGATCGTCGACTCGGACGACTCGCACGCGATCGAGATCCAGTCATCGACCAGGCGCTTTTTCTCGCCGTACAACTTGCGCACGAGGCTCGGATCGAACGAAGGAAGGCGGATCGTGGGGGCCGCCCCCGCGACCCGCGGCTGGACCATGCGTCGCGTCGTCGGCGCGAGCCCGAGTTGCCACTGTTTGACGAGTTCGTCGGGCTTGATGAGCGACGCGAGCGCCCGTCGCACGTCGGCCTTGTCGAACGGAGGCGTGCAACGGATGCGCACGAAACAGATGCCGCCGCCGGGCGCCTCGAACGTGTCGCCCGCGACCTTCATCAGCCCCTCGTCCTTGCGGGCACCCTCCTTGTCTTTCACCTTGTCCTTGACCTTGAAGCCGGGCAGCTTGGACGCGAGCATCCGTGCGTAGTCGTCCGGGTTCAGGAACGCGCTGGACGAAATCCACTGGATGTCGCCCTTCTCGTAGATCCGCAGCAGTTCGTCCCAGACCTCGTTCACGTAGCAGGTGACCTGGTCGATCGGGAGAGACGCCGCGTTCCAGTGGTGCGGGTTCTTGTGATAGATGAGTTTGAAGAGGTTCTTGTCGTTGTCTCCGCTCATCGCGCGGCACAGGTCGCAGGCGGCGATGAACGGCCCGTTGCAGAACACGGCGCCCGCGCGGAAATACCCCTCGCGCTTCGTCTCGAGCCACGAGGCCCGCAGCGCGACCAGCGGTCCGCGCGCGAGCAGCGCGGGGAGCCAGGGGCTCAACCCCGGCACCTGGATGACGAGCGTCTTGTCGTCCTTGGCGAAGTAGCCGCGATCGATGCCCAGATGAGCCTTCGCCTCGGCCGTCGCCGCCACCGACTTCTTGGACTCGGCGCGGAGTACCTCGACCAGTTTCTTCGCCTTCACCCCCTGGTACGGCGTGTCGGCGTCCTTCCAGCCCAGGAACTCGCGGACGGCGGGATCGTTGATCGACGCCATCCACCGACGAGCCTCGAGCGCGTCGTCGGTCAGGAACTCGATGACGTTCTCGCCTTTCAACGTCTTCCAGTCCTTCGTGACGCGCAGAACGACCTCGTTGGCCAGTCGGTCGAGCGCCGCCCCGCGCACGCTCTCGCTCGCCAGCACCTTCGCATCGGGAATGCAGTCGAGGATGTGCGCGTTGGGCGAGCGCGTGTCGGGGTCGAGCAGGCGGTTCCAGGCGGCCACGAAGTCGCCCGCCGTGACATCCTCCTTGACGTCGAGGGTCTTCCCGAACTGCCGGGCCCACTTGACCGATCGAAGCTTGAACGTCCAGACCTTCCCGTCCGCGCTCGTCGTCCAGGACTCGGCCGCGGCGGGCACGGCCTTCCCGGTCGTCGGATCGAGCGTCGTCAACCCCTCGAGGCAGGCGAGCACCATGCGCTCGTCTTCCGGCGTCAGCATCTTCGCCGGATCGACCTGCCCGAGGTTGCCGACCGCCATCGCGAGCACCTTCGGCTTCGTGCCGTCGGCGGGCGGCTCGGCGCGTGCGCCCTGCGGCGACGCCCCCACGAGAGCGATGCCGATGACGAGCGCCGATCGAATCAGAGCATCGGAAAAGCGAGGCATGAACGTCTCCGCCGGCTCCTCGGGCGAACCGCGCAAGGGAACCGGATTCTACCGAGGACCAGGTCGTGTTTCGAAATGCTCCGTCGCGAGCACGACGAGGCCGAAGCGAGACCGGCAAGCGCAGGCCAAATCCCTGCGACGCGGGTTCTGAACCCGTTGAGCAGGGTTTGGCCGAGCAGGCCGGTCGCAGCGAGGGAATCGTCGGGCGCAGCAGGAGCGCTTTTCAAAACACGACCTAAAGCCGGGCCTTCGCCTTCAATGCGCGTGAGACGTTCGGCGGGACGAGGCCGTCCACGCTTCCCCCGAGCGCCGACACCTCGCGCACGAGCGAGGACGCGACGAACGCGTAGGCGACGGCGGGCGCCAGAAACAGCGTTTCGAGCGCCGGGGCGAGATGCCGGTTCATCTCCATCATCCGGAGTTCGTACTCCCAGTCCTCGATCGTGCGCACCCCCCGGAGGAGCACGCTGGCCCCCTCGCGTCGCGCGACGTCGACGAGCAGGCCGTCGAAGGGGACGACCCGGACGTTCGGCGTCGAACGCACGTTTTCGGTCACGAGCGCCGTGCGTTCGTCGGCGGTGAAGAGCGTCGCCTTTCCGGTGCGCGCCACCGCGACGACGAGTTGATCAAAGAGCGGCGCCGCGCGCCGAACGATGTCCAGGTGCCCGAGCGTGACGGGGTCGAAGGTGCCGGCGAACAGGGCGATGCGGGGGAGCATGGACCCGGGCGACTCTACCGGAGCGGACGTTCGGCGACATCCCCCGGGCGTCGGACCACGGTCCCGCACGCCGATCGATCGAACGCCCGCCGCGCCCCTCCCCCACTCCCCCACGCCCCTCCCCCACGCCCCCTCCCCCTCGGCGCCCGCTCCGGTGCGTCAAGGCGTGTAGTCGATCGCCTCCCGAGGATCGAACGGCGACGTCAACGGCTGACCGCCGATCGCGGGATGGAAGCTCACGAAGATGCCGACGTCCTCGCCGTTGTCGCGCACGCTCGCCCCGATCTCGAAGAGATGGTCGTCGCTGAAGCGCATCAGCGAGAGGCGGCAGTTCCACCGCACGCTCGAATCGAAGTCGCGAATTGCGTTGAATCGTGCGCCCCATTTCTCGTTCCACTTCCCGAACACCTCGCCCCATGGGGCCAGCACCTCTCCCTGTACATGCCGCACGCCGATCGCGGCCGAGATCGCGTCCTCGGGCGACCATTGCGCGCCGAGCGACCAATGCCGAAACGTCGCGCCTCCGAGCCCGATCGCCGACTCGCCGCGAATCCACGCCCGATCCGGCGAGATTTCGGCCATGCCCCACGTCATGATCTCTCCCGGTCCGCGGCGACCGTAGGGACCGACGCCGTCGGGCCAGTACGACCCGCGGATTCGGAAGTCAGCCAGCGTGGCGTTGCCCCGTTCACCCCCGTCGCCGTTGCGGTCGGCGCGCAGGACGCGCCGCGTCTCGAGGCGGTTGCGCATCTCGAGGAACACCTCCGTGCGGTCTTCCTCGAGATCCACTCGGTCGAAGAACGGGACCTCCGAGGGATCGACCGGATCGAGGGCGCGCGCGTAGCCGCCAAGATCGAAATCGATCACGTGGCGCAGCCCGTCGAGCCGCCACGTTCCGCCCGCGAGCGCGTAGTCGCGGTGCAACTGGAGATTGGCACGCACGCCGGTCTCGAGCGCCGTGCGCGTGACGTCCTCGCCGCCGTCGGTCCGGTCGAAGTACGCCGCGAGTCGCACGCCGACGTACGGCGAGACCCGCACGTCGCCGACGTCGAACGGAGCGTAGACCCTCTCCGACACGGTCGCGCGCAGCGCCTCGTAGTCCTCGTCCGTCGTCTCGTCGTCGAAGCGCCTCGCGAGTCGGGCGATCGACACGGCGGTCGACAGATCGAACGCGGCACGCAGGGGACCCGACGTTTCGCCCAGCGGCACCGACTCCGACCAGATCGAGAGACTCGGCTGCTCGAGCGTCTCCGTCACGAAGTCGCGCAGTCGGGCCCCTACCGTCAGCGCCGACGCCAATCCTCCGGAGAGGTAGCGAAGACGGGCATACGTCTCGCGATCCTTGTGGTTGCGCGCGTCGACCTGGAAAAACTCGTCGTTGAAACCCCGATCGGAGAATGCGTTGACCTCGGTGTCGACGCGCAGCGTCGGCGTCGGATCGTAGCGGTTCTCGAACTCCGCCTTCCAGCGCTCCCCCTCGCCCGCGAGGTAGCCGTCGCGGTCCTTGCCGGAACGGTCGTAAACGCCGTACGTGCTGAACGCACCGGAGAGGAGCGCGGGCTTCGAACCGTCACGGGGCATGCGCCAGTCGAGGTCCAAGCCCGCCGCCGGGCCGCGCTTGGTGTATCCGCCTACGCTCGCGAGCCAGTCGACGTAGGCGTCGGTCGAGAGTTTCTGGCGTCGGCTCGCACCGACGATCGCGTAGCGTCCGAGCGACGACCTCGCACCGGTCGTGGCATGCGGACGGACGGGAAAATCGGCGAGTTCGCTGAACGACGTCTCCGAGATGTAGACCACCGGGAGGCGCTCGACGCGCCCGACGATCCCGCGACCGCTGAAGCGCTGACCTCCGGTCGTGTGGAATCCGAGGATCGTCGGCTTGCCCGCCTCGAGATTCGCGATCTCTTCCATCGTCAGTACCGCGACCTGGATGCCCATTCGATCGTTGGACCGACTCGTCGCGACGTCCCCCTGCTCGAAGACCGCGTACCCGTCGGTCAGCGTACGCAGCGTCGTCGCACGGACGTGGAGCGGCACCGACTTGGCGCCGGGTCCCGTGCCCATGGGAAGCCGGGTGTCGAAGCGAGGTTCGATCAGCAACGCGCGACTCGTGCGCTTGTTGAGATACAGCTCGGCCGCCCGGAACGCGACGCCCTGGCCGGCCTTCCTTTCGGCTTCGGTTCCGGTCACGAGGTCCACCGAGCCGACGGCATAGATGGCGATGAACGCCTCGGAGAAGACGTCCTTCGAGCTCGAGGACTTCGCGTCCCTCGCGGGCGTCGGTCCCGCCTCCGGGTTCGCCTTCGGCCCCGCTCCAAGACCGGGTCCGGCTTCGATCCGCGAGGGCTGAAGCCAGGCGACGATGCGTTCGGCCTTGACGAGGAAGTTCTCGCCCTCGACGACGGGATTGCCCTCCATCACGTAGGCGACGACGTCGGGACCGGCATCGAACGTCTCGAAATTGCCGAAAACCAGCGGGTCGGTGCGCAGCGAGATCCGCTTCGACGCCGCGATCGGGTGACCCAGAGGCGGGAGTTTCGGGTCCCACGTCGAGGGATCGAACTCCGGGGTGCGCGGTCGCGACGGAGCGGTGATCCGGGGCACGCCCTGATCGTCCTCGGCGTCGCGCGGCCCGGCAGGCGCGACCGGCGGGCTCGCGTCGGGCGTCGGCTCGCGCCAGGGAGTCGGGAGTTCGCGGGCCGTCGGCGTGGCGGCGCTCCCGGGCTCGATCGTCCTGTGAACCGGCCCGGGGAGATCGTCGCCCGAGGCAGAGCGGGGCAGGATGGCCAACGACCTAGCGCTCGCGAGTCCGAGGATGACGACGAGCGCGGACGAACGTCGCATCGAGCCCGGCTCCCTCGCAAATCGGCGCCACGTCAGGAACGGCGGGATTGTCGCCGACGCCCGGGGGGCCACAAGCGGGAGGCGAAAGACGCCTCCTCGACCCGGAACCAGGCGGCGGCCAGAAAGTAGGCGACCGCCGCCACGAAGATCGTCGTGAAGAGCGCCACTGCAAGTCGCCAGCCCTCGCCGAAGTCGGCCCCGCGGACGAGAACGTACCGACTCGCGACGTACGCAAGGCTCGCGAGTGCCGCGGTCGCCGCGAGCACCTTCCCGACGAACGAGGCCGACGGTACGGCGCCGCGACCGTGAAGGCGCCGATCGAGCGTCCGCAGGATGCCGTAGTTGACGATCGAACCCATCGCGGTCGCGAGCGGCAACGCCGCGAAGCCCACGACGTGCGTGCCGACGAGCGCGACGACGAGATTGACGGCAATGCCCGCGAGCGAGGCGAACATCGGGCGCCGCATGTCGCCGCGGGCGTGGAACGCCGCTGCAGCGACCTTGACGCCGGCATAGAAGACGATCCCGACGCCGTAGGCGCGGACCGCTTCGACGGCGAGCGAGGTCGCGCCCGCGTCGAACGCGCCCCGCTCGAAGACGAGTCGCACGACGGGCTCGGCCAGCACGATCAGACCCGCCGCGGCCGGAAGCGAAAGGAACAGGTTGAGCCGTAGCCCACGACGAACGATGTCGTTGACGCCGGCTTCGTCGCGCTTCGCCGCACGACGCGATGCAGCCGCCAGCGAAACGGTACCGAGTGCGACGCCGATCAGCCCGATGGGCAGGTGAATCAGCCGGAAGGCATAGTTCATTCCCGAAACCCAGCCGGCATGCCCCGCCGCGAGCACCGTCGTGGTCACGATCATGAACTGGGTGCCCGCGAGCGCCACCGCCGACGGCCCCATGCGCCGGAGGATCGTCCGGAGGTCCGGGTCGCGGAATCGCAAGTCGACGCGGGGAGCCCCGCGCAGTCCGAGCGAGCGCGCGGCGGGCCATTGGACCAGCGCCTGTGCCAGGCCGCCGACGAGCACGAACACGGCCCAGCCGACGACCGCCTCGCTCGGCGATCGCCCGAGCGCGAGCAACGCGACCCCGCCCCCGATCGTGACGAGGTTGAACGCGACGGGTGCGAACGCCGGGACGAGGTAGCGCTTGCGTGCGTTCAGGACGCCCATGTAGGTCGCGGCCAGCGCCACGAGCGGCAGGAACGGGAACATGATGCGCGTCAGCGAAACGGCGAGATCCTTGACGGCGGTCGAGGCTCCCGCGGCGATCCCGTCGACGATCGGACCGGCGGCCACGATGCCCACGAGCGCGAGCGACCCCGTCACGACCAACAGCGTGCCGATCACGGTCCTGGCCAGCCGGAATGACGCGGCGTCGCCGCGCTCCTCGCGAACCTTCGCAAACGTGGGGACGAACGCGCTCGAGAACGCGCCTTCCGCAAAGAGGTCCCGAAGAAGATTCGGGATGCGGAACGCCACGACGAACGCGTCGGCCGCCGGGGTCACGCCGAAGAGCGCTCCGAAGAGCGACTCGCGCGCGAGCCCGGCGATGCGACTCGAGAACGTCGCGACGGAGACCAGCGCTGCCGGTCGCCCCACATCGTCGCGCACGGGAGCGGCGCTCGCGGCAGGGCTCGGTTCGGGGGCGGGTCGATCGGGCAACGGGTTTCGCGTCCGACGCCGGACTCGTGTTCCTTCGATCGGTCGCGCGGGGCGGCGGCGCGAGCGGGTTCGCTACGGAGCGTCGTCGGGGACGGACGACGTCGCGATCGGGTCGAGGCCCAGCCGCTTCTGTTCGACGTGGCAATGGAACACGTGACCGTCTTCCGCCATGACGGCCGGCGGCTCGACGGAGGCGCAGAGCGGTAACTGCGCGATCGGGCAGCGCGGATGGAATCGGCAGCCCTTGGGAGGGTTGAGCGGGCTCGGCGGGTCGCCCGGCAAGAGGATGCGCTTCTTGATGCGCGTCGGGTCGGGAACCGTGATCGCCGAGAAGAGCGCCTTCGTGTACGGGTGGATCGGATTGCGGAAGAGGTCTTCCGTGGAGGCGGTTTCGACGATGCGGCCCAAATACATGACCGCGACGCGATCGGAGAGGAACTCCACGACGGAGAGGTCGTGCGCGATGAAGAGGTAGGCGAGGTTGTGCTCTTCCTGGAGGTCGCGGAGCAGATTGATGACTTGTGCCTGGATCGAGACGTCGAGCGCGGAGATCGCCTCGTCGCAGACGATGAATTCGGGCGCGAGCGCGAGCGCTCGGGCGATGCCGATGCGTTGACGCTGGCCGCCGGAAAACTCATGCGGGTAGCGGTTGATGTAGCGG
>JANNRO010000037.1:0-38824 GCA_031401505.1 Planctomycetia bacterium | reverse complement strand
CGGCGACGATCGCCGGTCGGGCGCATCGTCGGAAACGGGAGTAAGAACCCCGCCACTCAACACCGGAGTGGACTTGCCCGCGGATCGGTCTTCTGGCTCCCGGATCGTCCTTCCCCCGCGCCTTCCCACCCGGCCCTTCCGATCGGTTGCGATCGGAAAGGCAGCGAGCAGTGGCGTCTTGCGAGGGTCGTCCCCGGTTACAGCGGCGGGTCCGCGCAGGAATTGCACCTGCTTCCGCGTCCCCCGCCCGCACACGCGGACGAAATCGGGGACGCATGACCCGCGAGCACGGAACGGAAAAGAGCGGGCCGGAGCGTAGCGCGACATCGGATCGACCGCGAGCGAATCCCCTCGATCGCGTCGAGCGGCGACCGGGAAGGTTGACGAAGGGCCGGGGCAACGCACAATCCCGCCCGTCGTGGCCCTTGGGGCTGTAGCTCAGTTGGCAGAGCGCGTGAATGGCATTCACGAGGTCAGGGGTTCGATCCCCCTCAGCTCCACCATCCCGGACGGGTTTCTCGGACGCGGGTCCGCGGCGCCGACCGGGTGGCGGGGAACGACGGTTCGAACGGTGGGTGCGCGGGCCCCGATCGAAGGGACCGCGTTGCGAGCCGAGTGTGCGTCCGACCCCGAGGTGACGACCGAAATGAAGTACGCCGATCGGATGGGACGTCTCGGGACCGAGACGGCGTTCGAGGTCCTTGCGAAGGCGAAGAGACTCGAAGCCGAGGGACGACGGATCGTGCATCTCGAGATCGGGCAACCCGACTTCCCGACGCCGGTGCACGTGGTCGACGCCGCGGTCAAGGCGCTGCGAGACGGGCATACCGGCTACACGGCGGCGCCGGGCATCGTCGAATTGCGCGAAGCGATCGCCGAACACACGAAGGCGATGATCGGGATCGACGTGCACCCCGACGAGGTGGTCGTGACGCCGGGCGCCAAGCCCATCATGTTCTATGCGTTCCTCGCGTTCATCGATGCAGGCGACGAGGTCGTCTACCCCAATCCCGGGTTCCCGATCTACGAGTCGATGCTCGATTTCATCGGAGCCAAGCGAGTTCCGCTGCCGTTGACCGCGGAAAACGGCTTCCGGGTGGACGTCGCGAAACTCGAGAAACTGCTGACGCCGAAGACGCGGCTGCTGATTCTCAATACGCCGGGCAATCCGACCGGGGGCGTCGTGCCGCCCGAAGATCTCCCGGCGATCGCGGCCATCTGTCGGCGCTTCCCCGAGCTGATCGTCCTCTCCGACGAGATCTATTCCCGCATCCTCTTCGGCGGCCGCCACGCTTCGCTCGCGGCCCAACCGGGAATGAGGGAAAAGACCATCATCCTGAACGGCTTCAGCAAGACGTACTCGATGACCGGTTGGCGGCTGGGCTACGGGATCATGCCGAAGGAGTGCGCGGTCAAGTTCTCGCGGTTGATGGTCAACAGCAACTCGTGCACGGCGAACTTCGTCCAGCACGCGGGCATCGCCGCGCTTCGCGGTCCTCAGGCCCCGGTCGACACGATGGTGGCGGAGTTCCGGCGACGTCGGGATTTCATCGTGGACGGGTTGAACTCCATCCCCGGTTTCAAGGCGGCCCGGCCGGACGGCGCCTTCTACGTGTTTCCGAGCACGTCCAGGACGGGCGTGCCCTCGAACGACCTCGCCAACCGCCTGCTGTACGACGCGGGCGTCGCCTGCCTCTCGGGTACCTGCTTCGGCGAGATGGGCGAGGGATACCTGCGATTCTCGTTTGCGAACAGCGTCGAGAACATCCGCGAAGCGATCGAGAAGATCCGCGGGGTCCTGGCGGGATCGCCCGCCAGGTAGCCGTCGATCGCGAAGCCGACCGGGATGGCACGATGGGGGCGTGAACCCGCGTCGAGCCCTCGCCATGGCCGTCCTCGGATGCGCGGCGGCCATCTCGTCGGCGCGCGCGGGCGATCCCGAGCCGTTCCGCCTCGAGGAGTACGTCCTGGCCGACGCGCTCGCGTTCGTGTCGATCGACGGGTTTCCGACGGGCTGGCGGACCGCGCTCGGTGCGACGCCGCTCGGCGCGGCGTTACGAGACGACGGCTTTGACTCGGCGATTCGGCCCGCGTTCGAACTGCTCCGCCGCGCGCTCGGCCGTGGTGGTGCCGATGCCGTGATCGCAACCCGCTACGCCTCCGCGCTCGAAGGGCTCGACGGGCAACTGGCGATCGCGGTCACGGGGATTCGTCGGGACGGAACGCTCGACGTGGTCGTCTCGCTCGACTTCGGCTCGCGCCTCTCCGAGTTCGAGGCGTTCACGAATCGCGTCTTGAAGTTCCCGCCGAATCTCGAATCATGGGTCAGCGAGATCCGCGAGGACGGTGGCGCCGTCGTCGCGCGCTTCGTCTCGGGCGAGACGGTGTGGGAGGCATTTACCGTCGGCACGACCATCGTCCTCGACAATCTCGATCGCTGGTCGGCCTCGTCCGGCCCGATCCCGAATCTCGAGCGCGTGGCCGATTCGCTCGCCCGCGTGCGCGCGTTCGAGGAGATCCGGGGCGTCTCGCCGCGCGCGTCGGCGAGTTGCTTCGCCTACGCGAACCTCGCCAAGCTCGTGGCCCATTCGCTCGACGCGGTCGACGGTCGATGGAGCGGCGCCTACGTCCACGCTGCCGGCCTCGCCTCCCTGACGACGGTCTCGTACCGCGCCGAGGCCGACGCGTCGGGGGTCGTCGAAACACTGCGCGTCGGGGCCGTGAAGGCCGAGAAGGGGATCTTCTCGTTGTTTCGCACCGTGCCAATTCCCGAGGCGCCGCTCCCCGACGCGCCGCCGCTGCCCGAGCCGCGCCGGGTCTGGTGTCGGCTGCGGACGTCGTTGCCGATTCCGACGTGGCCCTCGCGCTGGCGCGCGTTCGTCCACGATGTCGATCTCGAGGACGAACAAGACGTCATCGACGGACTCGCGCGGCTCGATCACGCGTGCGGCGTCGACATCGAGGCCGACGTCCTGTCGGCACTCGGTGACGAGCAGACGCTGTCGATCGGGCTGTCCGACGGCGGCGGCGCGTTTCCCGACGTCGTCCTGTCGACGCCCATCCGCGGTGCCGCGACCGTCGAGCCCCTCTTCGAACGCGTGATCGCCGGGTTGCTCGCCGACTTTTCGGAGCGAGGGGATCTACGGCTGTCCCAGCGAACGATCCGGGCGGGGTCGCGCGTGATGTACGTGGTCGATGCTCGCGACGCGATCGGCGGCGCCTCTCCCGCGTTCTCGCCCACGTGGGCGATCGTCAACGGCCGTTTCGTCGTGACGCTCGTGCCCCACACGATGCGGGCGCTCTTTCGTCGGATCGATCGTGCGGGCGCCCTCGGGTCGGCTCGCGTCGGCGCGCTCCCCGACTCGATCTCGCGGATCACGCCGGATCTCGCCGCGCTCCTCTCGGCCGCCCGTGCCTCCGGCACGTCGGTCGAACTCTCGACGCGGGATCTGCTCTCGAGCGCCTACGACACGCTGGTTCCGTTGGCGCAGGCCGTGCCCGCATGGAAGGACGCGCTCCGGGCCGTGGACTTCGACGCCGCGAGGTTGCCCCACTCCGACCTGCTCACCGACGCGATGTCCGACACCGTGATGTCGCTCGAGGTCGGACGCGACGGCGTCTCGTTCGCCGCGCGGAGTCCGCTCGGCGTCGTGCCGTTGGCGCTGCTGATCGTCGGGTCGATCGAAGCGTCGACGTCGGCCGGCTCGGACGAATCGGACGGGGCGTCCGAGTTCCACCCCATGGCGTACGCGTCGAGTGCCGGCGACGATCCGGCCGACGTCACCCGTCGGGCGCTCGAGCGGACGATCCAATTGCTCGAGGAATACCAGGCACTCCACGGATCGTTTCCCCCGACGCTCGACGAACTCGTCGTCTCGGAGCGCCTGATCCCCGCGGTCCCGCTCGACGGCTGGCGTCGTCGCGTCGGCTACCACGCGCCGGCGAACGGGCGCCCACCACGCGTGACGTCGGCCGGCGCCGACGGCGTCTTCGGCACCGACGACGACGTCGGGATGGATGTCGAATTGGCTCCGAAGTAGAACGGCGCCTCGAACGCCCCGGGTCGCCCCCGAACCGCCCAGATGCCCCACGAAACCGCCGACTTCCGCAGCGACACCGTCACACGGCCGACGCCCGCGATGCGCCGGGCGATGGCCGAGGCCGTCGTCGGCGACGACGTGTTCGGCGAAGACCCGACCGTCATCAAACTCGAGGCGGAGGCCGCGCGGCTGCTCGGCATGGAGGCGTCGCTCTTCGTCCCGACCGGCTGTCAGGGCAATCAGATCGCGATCCGGCTCCATACGCATCCGGGGGAAGAGATCTGCGTCGAGGCGCAGTCGCACACGTACGACTGGGAACTGGCCGGAATGGCGGCGCTCTCGGGCGTCATGCCGAGGCCGCTCTCGAGCATCCGGGGCGCCCTCGATCCCGATGCGGTACGCGCCACGCTGCGCGAGGAGGGCGGTTTCCGACCCCGTTGCGGGCTCGTGATCGTCGAGAACACGCACAACTTCCACGGCGGCGCCGTCGTGTCGATCGATCATCTGCGGCGGGTCTACGCGGTGGCGAAGGAGCGAAACGCCGCGGTCCACATGGACGGGGCTCGTCTTTGGAACGCGTCGGTCGCGTCCAACACGCCGTTGTCCGAGTACGGTCGCGTCGCCGACTCGATCACGGTCTGCCTCTCGAAGGGACTGGGCGCGCCCGTCGGATCGCTGCTCGTCGGCGACAAGGCGTTCGTCGCCAAGGCGCGCGGCGTCAGGAAACTGCTCGGCGGCGGCATGCGGCAGGTCGGCGTGCTCGCGGCCCCGGCGTTGCTCGCGCTGCGCGAGAACCGCGCGCGGCTGGTCGAAGACCACCGCCGGGCGCAGACGCTCTCGATGGGGCTGTGCGAGGCGATGCGGACGACGCTCCCCGGCGGCCCGCCCGACACGAACATCGTGATCGTGCGCACGGAGGGGCTCGATCCGAAGGTGATCACCGAGGCGTTGAAGGCGCGTCAGGTGCTGGCGCTTCCCGCCGGCCCCGATCGACTGCGCTTCGTGACGCACTACGACGTCGACGACGCCGACGTCACGCGTGCGATCACGGCGTTTCACGACGTCGTGCGCTCGCTCGCGAGTTGACCGCCCGTTGCGCGTCGTTCGCGTGATCACGCGGTTGAATCGCGGCGGACCGCTGCGACAACTCCAGGCGATCGTGCCGGGGCTCGCCGCGCGCGGGATCGACGGACCGGTGCTCGTCGGTGCCGTGCCCGATGGCGAGGACGACGGCACCGCCGACCTGCTCGCGACCGGCGCCCGGGTGGTGCGCGTTCCCGGTCTCTCGCGGGGCATCGATCCGGCCGCCGATGCGCGGGCGCTCGACTTCCTCGTCGCGTACCTGCGTCGGATGCGCCCGGACGTCGTTCACACGCACACCGCGAAGGCCGGGGCGATCGGTCGGGTTGCGGCCCTGCTCGCCCGCGTGCCGCTCGTCGTCCACACGTTTCACGGGCACCACTTCGACGCGGGCGGCGTCGCGGGGTTGGCGGCGCGCTTTGCCGAGCGACGCCTCGCGCGGTTGACCTCGCGCGCCATTTGTCTCTCGGCGAGACAGCGGGACGACGTCGTCGAACGACATCGGATCGTGCCCGCCGCGCGCGTCGTCGTGATCGGGCCCGTGATCGACGTCCCCGCGTTTCGAAGCCGGGCGACGGCCGACGCGTGCGAGGCCTGGCGCGCGCGACATGCGCAACCCGACGAGACCGTGCTCCTCTGGCTCGGGCGACATACCCCCGTCAAGGATTCGCTCGGACTGATCGAGGCGTTCGCCCGCGCGTCGAGGTCCCGACCGTCGCTGCGCCTGTGGCTCGCGGGCGACGGCCCGCTTCGCGTCGAGGTCAATGCGCGCGTGTCGGCCCTCGGAATCGGAGCACACGTGTCCGACGTCGGTCCCGTCGCCGATTCGGCGCTGGTCGTCGGAGCGTGCGACGCGCTCGTCCTGTCGTCGAGGAGCGAAGGCACGCCGATCGCGATCCTCGAGGCGCAAGCGCTCGGACGCTTCGTCGTCGCGACGGCCGTCGGTGGCGTGCCCGATCTCGTGCCCGCCGGCGGTCCGGGCGCGCTCGTGCCGCCCGGCGACGCCGAGGCCCTCGCGCACGCGATGACGTCGGTCGTTCGGCGGACGGGACCCGGGTCCGACGCGCGGTTCCCGCGCGAGACCCTCGTCGAGCGATGGGATCGACCGATCGATCGGTTGGCCGCGCTCTATCGCGGGGAAGGCGCCGCGCCTTCGTCCGGCGCTCGCCGCCGCCCGCTCGCGAAGTAGGATCGACTCGTGCTCAAGGACCCGACCGCTCCCCGCGAACGCCTCGCCCCGTGGTTGAAGAAGCGCCTGCCCAACGGCGACGCCACGAAGGAGGTCCGCGACCTCGTCAACGACCTCGACTTGCACACGGTCTGCCAGAGCGCGCGCTGTCCCAACATGAACGAGTGCTGGTCGAGGAAGGCCGCGACGTTCATGATTCTCGGCGACATCTGCACGCGCACCTGCCGCTTCTGCACGGTGCCCAAGGGCAAGCCGCTGCCGATCGACGAGGCCGAGCCCGCGCGCGTCGCCGAGGCGGCCCGGCGCATGGGACTCCATCACATCGTCGTGACGAGCGTCGATCGCGACGAGCTGCCCGATCAGGGCGCCGGGCATTTCGCGCGCACGATCGACGAGCTCCGCAAGGCGCTGCCGAAGGCCGTCATCGAAGTCCTGACGCCGGATTTCCGCGGGGAGGTGTCGGCCATCGACATCGTCACCGACGCGAAGCCGCACATCTTCAACCACAACACCGAAACGGTGCCTGCGCTCTACGCGCGCGTGCGCCCGGGCGCCAGGTACGACCGCAGCCTCGATCTGCTCCGCCGGGTCAAGGAGCGCGACCCGCGCGTCTACACGAAGTCGGGACTCATGCTGGGGCTTGGCGAGTCGGCCGACGACCTGCGCCAGGTGCTCGTCGATCTGCGTGCGGCCAACGTCGACATCCTGACGCTCGGGCAATATCTACGCCCGTCGCTCGCGCAGCTGCCCGTCGAGCGCTACGTGCCGCCCGAGGAGTTCGACGAGTGGGGGCGCGTCGGTCGCTCGCTCGGTTTCCTTTCGGTCGCGAGCGGTCCCTTCGTGCGCTCGTCGTACAACGCGGCCGAGGTCTACGCCGCGATCGGCGCTCCGTCGGGGGCGGGCTCGTGACGGGACCCGCGTCCGGCGTGACGACCGTCGCGTTCCTCGACGTCTCGGCCGGTGTCGCGGGCGACATGTGTCTGGGCGCGCTGGTGGACGCCGGGCTGCCGATCGCGGCGCTCGAGGAGGTGGTCTCGGCATTGGGTCTTGCGGGTGTGCGCGTGCGCGCGCGGACCGTTTCGAAGGGCGCGCTGGCCGCCACGAAGGTGGACGTGCTGTTGCCCGACGCGCCAGATCACGGCCACGATCACGGTCACGATCACCCGCACGTCCACGGCGCCGATCATCCGCACGGGCACGCCCACGAGCACCGGCGCCTGGCGGACGTCTTGAAGTTGATCCGCGCGGCGAAAGGGCTGCCCGCCGAGGCCTTGGCCGACGCGGTGCGCACGTTCACGCTGCTGGCGCAGGCCGAGGGCCGCGTCCACGGCATCGCGCCCGAAGAGGTTCACTTCCACGAAGTGGGGGCCGCGGACGCGCTCGTCGACATCGTCGGTACCTGCGTCGGTCTCGCACGACTCGGCGTGCGCGAGGTGAGGGCGTCGGCGCTGCCCTGGTTCACGGGGCGCGCGCGCATGGCGCACGGAGAACTGCCGCTGCCGGCACCCGCCGTCGCGTTGCTGATGGCGGGTCATCCGACCTATCCATCGGGCGAGACGTTCGAACAGGTGACGCCCACCGGTGCGGCGCTCGTCAAAGCGTTGTCGCGGGGGCATCTGCCACCCGTCGGATTCGTGCCCCGTCGCACGGGCGTCGGCGCGGGCGATCACCCGGGCGGGCGTCTCCCCAACGTCGTGCGCCTGGTACTCGGGGACGTCGGCGTCCTCGCGTCTCCGACCGACGCCGTGCTGCTCGAGACCAATCTCGACGATGCGACCGGGCAGGAGATCGGCCACGCCATCGAGAAGGCGCTGGCCGCCGGTGCGCTCGATGCGTGGGCGGTTCCCTGCACCATGAAGAAGGGGCGGCCGGGCGTCGTGCTCTCGATGCTCGCCGAACCCGCGAACGCGGCGGCGCTCGAAGACTTGATCCTCTTCGAGACACCGACGCTCGGGATTCGCCGCCGCACCGTCGAGCGGCGCGTGCTCCCGCGGCGTCTCGTTCAGGTGACGACGAGTTACGGCCCGGTCCACGTGAAGGTGAGAGAGACCCCCGCTGGCGAAGAAGGCACGCCGGAGTACGAGGAATGCCGGCTGGCGGCCGTGCGAGCGGGCGTCTCCTGGCGCGAGGTCGCGAGCGAGGCGTTTGCAACATGGAAGACGACCTCGCGCTCCTCGCGATCCGGCACCGGGTAGGAAGGACGCGGCTACGATCGCGTTCTGTCCTTGTCCGGTCGTTCGGCTTGCGTTTCGCCCGAGCACTTCCCCGGAATCCGCTCATGCGCCTCCCGAAGTCCACGTACCGCGCTTCCACGGTCCTCGGCCTCGTCGTTTTGTGCGCGGTTGCGGCCTGCGGCAAGGAGGAAGAGGTCGTCGATGTCGGCGCGGGACAGCCCGTGGTCGAGAAACTGACCCCGGCTCCGAAGGGCGCATCTCCGGCCGAGCGCCTCGGTTTCGTCATGCGAAAGCCGGTCGGTGATCCCGCCGGCCGCCCCATGCTCGATTGGACGGCGCCCGGCGAATGGAAGGAACTCCCCCCGGTCGAGATGCGATTGGTCGGCTTCCAGGTCGGCGGCGACGCGAACGCCGAGTGCACGCTGGCCGTGTTCGCGGGCGACACGGGCGGAGTGCTCGACAACGTCAATCGCTGGCGCCAGCAGATGAGCCTGGACCCGGTCGAGGCCGCGGCGCTCGCCTCGATGCCCAAGAAGACGCTGCTTGGAGGGGACGGCACGCTCGTCGAGTTGGCGGGGCACTACGTCGGCATGCGCGGATCGAAGGACCTCGGCGACGCGAAACTGGTCGGCGTCGTCCGTCTCCTGCCGGCGGCTTCGGTGTTCGTGAAACTGGTCGGCCCGGCGAAGGTCGTCGACGCCGAAGCGGCGCGATTCGACGCGTTCTGCGCCTCGATTCGAATGGCCGGTGCAGCGGCGGCGTCTCCGACGTCGGAAGCACCTCGCGATCCGCCGCCCCCACCCGGGCCGACACCCGCGCCCACACCGACACCCACGCCGACACCGGCACCGACGAAGGCGGCGCCGGTCGCTGGATCGACCGGAGAGGCCAATGGCCTTCGATGGAAGTGGCCGGCCGGATGGTCGCACCTGGCGAACGGCTCCTCCATGCGCGCGGCGACCCTCGTCGTCGATATCGCTCCCGACGTCGACATCTCGCTGACGATTCTGTCCAAGAACTCCGGCGGACTCGAAGCGAACCTCAATCGCTGGCAGGGACAGATGGGACGGCCCGCGCTCTCGGCCGACGAGATCGCGGCCTTGCCGCGAGTCCCGTCGCTGGGCACGAAGGCCGTCATCGTCTCGATCGACGGCACGTACACGTCGATGGGCGGAAAGACGACGGAGAACGCGACGATGCGGGGCGCGATCATCGAGCGAGAGAACGACGTCGTCTTCGTGAAGGCGACGGGGCCCGCGTCCGACGTCGCGAAACTCCGTTCCGCCTTCGATGCCTTCGTTGCATCGCTCGAATCGACGGACGGTGTCAAGTGAGGCGGGTGCTCGAACGCATCGTCCTCGCGTTCGCGTCGTTCCACCTCGCGTGCACGCTGTTCGTCATGCTGCTCGTGGTCGTGCTCGTGGGCACGCTCGAGCAGCAGCACATGAGCCTCTACGAGGTCCAGCGGAAGTACTTCTCGTCGCTCTTCTTCACGACGCCCGTTCCCTTCCCGGGCGGGGCGCTGCTCCTGGGCCTCTTGTTCCTCAATCTGACGATCGGCGGGCTGCTGCGCATCCGCTGGAAGACCGCGACGGTCGGCGTCATCGTCGTCCACGTGGGCATTCTCATGCTGCTCGTCGGAGGCTTCGTCGAGTACCGGTACTCGCAGAAGGGGTTCATCAAGCTCTTCGAGGCGGAGAGCGGCGATCGGTTCCGCAGCTACGACGACTGGGACGTCGTGATCGAGCGCGCGGACCCGGATCCGAAGCTCGAACGGCAGTGGTTCGTCCCGGCCGAGCGGGTCGCTCGCGCGACCGACGGACGCACCGTCCGTGTCACGGCGCCCGATCTGCCGTTCGACGTCCTCCTCACCGGCTACGCCCGCAACGCCGACGTTCGCCCGGCGCGCTCTTCGGGCGCGGGCATCGACGGGATGGAATTGGTCTCGATCGCGTCCACGACGCTCGACGGAGAGGCGAACATTCCCGCCGTCGTGGCGTCGGTCGTCGCGAAGGGATCGGGCGCGGGATCCGCACGGACGCGCGGGTACCTGCTCGGTTCCGATCGCGGGTACCTGACCCATCGCAGCGGCGCCTACGCGTGGAGCGCCGAGTTCGAAGGCGTGTCTTTTCATCTCGCGTTGGTCCGTCGCTCGTGGCCGGTCCCCTTCGAGACGAGACTCGACCGAACGATCGGAGAGAAGCACCCGGGGACCGGCATGTTCCGGCGCTTCTCGTCGTTCGTGACCGTCAACGACGGCGGCGTCTCGCGCGACGTCCACATCACGATGAACGAGCCGCTGCGCTGGAAGGGCATGATCTTCTACCAGTCGGGCTACGAGATCGACCCGGAGCGGGGCCCGACGTCCACGTTCGCGGTCGTCTACAACCCGTCCGATCGCGTGCCGATCATCGCGTGCTCGGTCATCGGCATCGGCATGATGATCCACTTCGGGCTGCGCCTCCTGCGCTACCTCGACGCCGAGTCGAAACTCCGGCTTCGACGCGCGCTCGAAGCGAGTGAGGCCGCGGTGCCCGCCGGGAGCACGTCGTGAGTCGCCCTCTACTGCTCGCCGAGCGTCGGACGCGGGCCCCGTTGGTCGTTCTCGGCGCCTTGCTGCTGACGATCGCGGCCGCGGCGGGCGTCGTGCGCACGACGATCGCCGACGAGTCGACGGCGGCGCACGCCTCGACGCCGCCGCCGCCGACGGGCCCCCGCGTCCGTTGGCCCGTTGCCGTGGTCGAACTCGCGAGGTCGCTGCCGATTCAGGAAGCCGGCCGCGTCATGCCGCTCGCGCAATGGGCGCGCTACACGTTGCTGCGGCTGAACCACCGCGGGTCCGTCGTCGATTCCTCGGGTCGGACCCTCGAGCCCGTCGAATGGGCGCTCGACGTGATGTTCCGTCCGGAGGAGGCCGCGAAGTACGAGGTGTTCCTCGTCGACACGTCGGAGGTGCTCGACGCGGTCGGCTACCGACATGCGGACGGGAAGAAGAAACGCGATCGCTACTCGTACCACGATCTGGCGCCCGTTCATCGCGCCCTGTCGCAGAAGGCCGACACCTACGAGGGGACCCCGGATGCGAGAACCCGCGTCGATCCGAAGAAGCGATCGCCGGTCGAGGGCGGAATCGTCGCGCTCGCGGGCAACATCCAGACGTTCCTCGATCTGGTCCATCTGTCCTATGCGTCGAAGTTCGAGGCTTCGCTCGAGCACGTCCCGACGCTCCACGAATTGTTCGGTTCCGCGAAGTCCGTCCGGGCCAGCGACGTGTTCGCGCACTTCGATGGGCTGCGCGACGGCGTTGCAGCGCTGACGTCGATCTTCGAGGCGGCACCCTCCCTGCGCGCGACGGATCTCTTCTGGAGTCTCGGGCAGATGCGCGGCGCCGACCCGCTCGTTCAGGCGAGCGACGTGCATGCGCGGCTCGAAGCGCTCCGGGAACGGGGCGGGGCGATCCCGGACGTACGGGCGTTTCGCACCCTCGCGTTGCTCGCTCGGGCGAAAGCGTTTCCGCCATTCGAGGAGTTGCGCGCCGCCGGTCGCGAGTCCGGGCCCGCCCGAGCGCGCGATGCACTGGCGCTGCTCTCGGCGATGAGCGAGCCGTTCGACGATGGACGCCTCCTGTCGATGGTTCCACCCGAAGGCGCGCGGACTTCCGACGAGACGTGGCTCTCGCCGCGCACGATGTTCGACCGGGCGTTCACGCGCGGCGGGCTCGAACCCGGACATCTGGCGATGCTGCGCGATCTCGAGGCGCTCTCGACGGCCGCGGAGGCGGACGACATGTCCGCGGCGACGCGGGCGCTTCAGGACTTCCACGGGAGATCGATGGCGCGCGCGACCGCGCGGGGCGAGTACGAGAAGATCGGGCTCGAGGTGTTCCTGCTCCGGCTGGAGCCGTTCTTCTGGGCGCGTCTCCTCTACCTCGCGGCGTTCGTGCTCGTGGCCGTCACGTGGCTGTGGCGGCAGAGGTTCGTGGTGTGGGCGACGTGGGCGTTCGTGTCGGCGGGGCTCGCGATCCACGTCCTGGGCATCGTGCTCCGCTGCGTACTCCATTCTCGTCCGCCGGTGACGACGCTCTACGAAACGACGCTCTTCATCTCGGCGTTCGCCGTATTGGGCTTCGCCGTGCTCGAACGGATCCATCGCCGTGGCTTCGGGCTCGCGCTCGCGCCGTTCTTCGGGACGCTCGGGCTCTTCGTCTCGAATCGATACGAGACGATCTCGGCCGACGATCCGATGCCGCAGTTGGTGGCGGTGCTCGACACGAACTTCTGGCTCGCGACCCACGTGACGTGCGTCACGATCGGGTACTCGGCGACGCTGATCGCGAGCGGCATCGCGCACGTGCAGGTGTTCGCGCAGTTGTTCGGCTGGAAGAAGGGCGACGCGGACTTCCACCGCCATGTCACGAAGGCGACGTACGGCACGCTGGCGTTCGCGCTCGTTTTCTCGACGGTCGGCACGATCCTCGGCGGCATCTGGGCCAACGAGTCGTGGGGTCGCTTTTGGGGCTGGGATCCGAAGGAGAACGGCGCGCTGCTGATCGTGCTGGCCCAACTCGCCGTGCTCCACGGCCGCATGGGGGGGTTCTTGAAGTCGCAGGGCGTGGCGCTCGGCACGATCGGGTGCGGCGCGATCGTCGTGTTCTCGTGGTGGGGCGTCAACCTGCTCGGCGTCGGACTCCACTCCTACGGCTTCACCGCCGGGCTCTGGACGGGGCTGCTCGCCTTCTGGGGCATCGAGGCCCTCGTCCTCGCCGCCGGCATCTTCGTCAAGCGCCCCGCCTGACGCCGTGGGGAGGACGGTCAGCGGGGGAGGTCGTCGAGCGCACGACCGAGGGCGTTCAGCGCCTTCTCGAGGTCGAGGGTGGGCAGGCCGTACGAGATGCGGATGTGGTCGTCGGCGGCGAAGAACGCGCCGGGAATCACCCGCACCCCGTGTTTCGCCCACGCATGGTCGGAGAACGCGCCCGAACCGACGCCCGTCGGTAGGCGAACGAAACCGGAGATTCCCCCGACCGGCCGGACCCACGAGATATCAGGCCTCGACTTCACCCAGCGATCGACCTGCTCCACGCGTTCGCGAATCATCGCCTTCGTGCGCGCGAGGAACTCGACCGCTCGCGGAAGGTACGCCTTCGCGATCGCGATCGACGGCACGGGATGCGCCGGGCACACCAAGTCGTTCCATGCGCTGAACCGCTCGATCCGCGCGGGATCGGCAAGAATCCACCCGATCCGGAGTCCGCCCAGCCCGTGCGCCTTCGTGAGACTCGACGTCACGATCACCCGCGGATTCGAGCGCGCCGCCGTGAGGCGGGGTTCGAGATCCAACTCCAGATACACCTCGTCGACGAGCACCGCGGCGTCGATCCGTTCCGCCTCCCGAATCAAGAGCGCCAGATCGTCGGCATGCAGCCGCGCTCCGGTCGGGTTGTGGAGATCGGTGACGACGATCAGGCGTGTGTCCGGGCGAAGGGAGGCCCGAAGCGACGTCGGGTCGATTCGCCACTCTCGAGATTCGTCCCGCATGAACGTCGAGACGTCGGCCGACACCGCCTTCGGGAGCGCCGTCAGCGCCTCGTAGCCCGGCGCCTCGACGGCGACGTGAGCGCCGCGGGCCTCGGTCAGGTAGACGAGGAAGTTCGCGAGCGACGATCCGGCGCTCACGAACACCCGTTCCGGCGCGACGCTCGCGTGGGCCGCGACTGCGGCCCGAAGACTCGGGTCGCCGAATTCGCCTTCCGGGGCCCAGAATGGCGTGTCTTTCGGGATCGGGAGGTCTTCGACCGTCGGCCCCGCGATGCCGCTCATGCCCAGATTCAGCCCTCCGAACGACGTGAGCTTCGTCTTCGCGTAGCGCATGTACGGGAACGGAACGTCGGCGTCGGCCACGGCGGATACCCTCGTCGAGATCGAAACGTCTCGTGCGCCGCGGGCGACGGACCCGCGGCGCCTCGCTACGCTTCGTGCCTCGGAGTTCACTCGCAGGGATGCGTCACGTCAATCGAGGGTTCGGAGGTCTCATGCGTGTACCCGCCATCGCCGTGTGGATCGCATTCGCGACGCTCGCGGGGCTCTCTCGCGCGCACGCCGACGCGCCCGCGGCGGCCGGACCCGTCGAGCCCGTCGTCGCCATCCTGACCACGGATCAGGTGAATCTGCGGGTGGGGCCCCGCACCGACGATTGCCCGATTCTCCAATTGGAGCAGGGCGCGATCGTCGTGATCGTCGAGCGGGCGGGGGAATGGCTCGGGGTCCAGGTTCCGGCCGGCTTCCAGGCCGCCATCTCGGCCGCGCTGACCGAACCCGTCGACTCCGAGCACGTCCGGGTTACGGGGACCGACGTCAATCTGCGCGTCCGTCCGCCGCAGGGCGACACGGCGTACGCCGCCTTCCGTGACCGCATGCCGCGTGGTCAGCTGCTTCCGGTCATCGTTCGCGAGGGGGACTGGATCTGGGTCGAGGCGCCTGAGGGCGTACGCGCCTACGTCAATTCGAAGTACGTGAAGGAACTCGGCGCGATCTCGGCCCACGTCGAGCGCGTCGAGTCCGCCCGCAAGGCACGCGCGGTGCGCGAGACGATCCGCACCGAGACGGCGGTCAAGGCCGCGACGACCCGTGACGACGCGGTCCTGCGCGACGAGGTGGGCGCTGTCGGGACCGCGCTCCTGAAACTGAGGGCCGCGGGCGGCTACGACAACACCCCGGTCGCCTCGCTGGCCGATCGGCTGGCGGCGTCGGGCGAGGCCCATCCGTCGGCGTCGGTTCGCACGATGGTGCTCGTCAAGATCCTCGCCGACGATCTCGATCGCGAGATGTCGATCCGCACCGCGTACGCCGACCAGATCCTGGCCGCCAAGCGCGTCGGTAGAGAACCTCCCCCGTTCGCTCAACCCCCGGCGCTTCGGATGGACCGGGTCGATGCGAGCGGCGTCGTGCGATGGGAGGTCGTCGGTGGCTGGGATGGCGGCGGTGTCTTTGTCCTGACGCGGGCCGGGAAGGACGAGCCCTACGCGCTCCGCTGGAACACGGGGGACTTGAAGCCGCTCGATGGCGCCACCTGTCGGGTGACGGGGAAGACGCTGGGGGGGCGCCTGCTCGGCTTCATCGTCCTCGAGGTCGAGTCGGCGACCAAAGCGCCCTGATCGACGTTCAGAACCGCATCGCGGAGATGCGCTCCGCGGCCTTCCGGGTATCGGCGAGGCTCGGCACCAGCGCGAAGCGCACGTGGCTCGCGCCCGGATTGGTTCCGTCGGCGACCGCGTCCGACAGCCACTCTCCGGGCGTGCAGACGACCGCGACCTTCGGATCGAGGAGTTTCTGCGCGAACTCGATTCCGGTCATGCCGTTCGGCACCTTCTGCCACACGTAGAGCGTCGCCTCGGGCGTGCAATCGGCCAACCCCGCCGCCACGAGCGCCTTGCACAGGATGTCGCGCTTCTCGCGGTACTCGAGCGCGAACTGCTTCACGTGGGTCTCGTCGGACAACGCCGCGACCGCGCCGTCCTGGAGAAACGTGCACGCACCCGAGTCGATGTTGGTCTTGACCTTGCGAAACAGCGACACGAGGCGCGCGTCACCCGCGACCCAGCCCAGGCGCCAACCGGTCATCGCGCTGCGCTTCGACATCGAGAAAACCGCGAGCACGCCCTCCTTGCGCACGTTCAAGATCGACGGTGGGGCGGTCTTCCCGAACCAGATCTCGGAGTACGCCTCGTCGGACAGCACCGCGATGCCGTACTTGTCGGCCCACGCGAGCAATCTGCGATAGAACGCTTCGTCGGCGACGGCGCCCGAAGGCGAGTTGGGATAGCAGACCCAGATCGCGCGCGCCTTCGACGCGATCGACGCCGGAATCGCGTCGAGGTCGGGCAGGAACCCGCGCTCGCGCACGAGCGGATAGAACCACGGCGTGCCTTCGGCGAAGGCAGTCCCGCGCTTGTAGGGCGGATAGCCGGGCGACGGGCAGAGCACGATCTCGCCCGGGTCGACCAATCCCTCGTGCACGTTGAACACGGCTTCCTTCGAGCCGATCGTGACGCAGATCTCGGTCTTCGGGTCGAGCGTCACGCCGAAGCGGCGCTTGGACCACTGGGCGATCGCCTCGCGAAACGCCGGATCGCCTTCGTACGCCGGGTATCCGCTCGTCGCGCGTCGATCGACGGCCAACTTCACCGCCTCGCGCGCGATCGCGGGAGTCGGGACGGTCGGGTCGCCCACGCCGAAGTCGATGGGGGATATGCCCTGTGCCCGGAGAGCATCGACGCGTCGATTCACCTCGTCGAATGCATAGCCTCCGATCGCGGCGAGGCGCTTGGAGGGACGGAAACGGCGATCGACGACGTCGGTCATGAGGCGTCCTCTACGAAGAACTCGGGCGGAAGGGTGGGGGCGGCGGGGGAGGGAACTCCGGCGGCGGCCGGGCGCGCACGATGCCACCGGCGACGCTTCGCCGCACGGTTTTCGAGGGCTGAACGCGCGGTCGTCAGGCCCGGACGAACGCGCGAGCGGTGCTAGAATCGGGCCCGATGAGCGACCCGAGACCCGGCCCCCGTTCTTCGCCGACTGCCCGTTCTCTACCGACCGGAGATCCCTCGGCGGGACGCAGCGGCGGGAACATGTTCTCCCGTCGGGCCGTCGCGTTCGCCTGCACCGCGCTCGGACTCTGGCTCTGCGTAGGTGTCTGCGGGTACGTCGTGGCCGCCCGAGCAGACGGTCCCCCGGCGATCCCCCCTGCAACGCCCCCAGAGACGCCCCCGAAGACGCCCCCGGTCGCCGAGTCCGGGCCGACCAACGACGAGATCCGCGCCGAGCAGATCGAGCGGCAAGCCTCGAAGGGCGTGACCGCGTTCCAACGGGGCAATCACGACGAGGCGCTGACGCGGATGGATCGGCTTGCGAAGCTCGATCCCGCGAACCCGTTGCCCGCGTACGTCAAGGCGCGCGTGCTGACCCGCACGGGCAAGTACGCGGACGCGCTCGTGCTCGCGACCGCCGCGGCGACGGCACACCCGACCGACCGCGGGGTCGAGGCGCTCCGGTTCGAGCTCTTCCGCCGACTCGGTCGCGACGACGATGCGGCGAAGGCCGTCGAGGAGGCGCTCGCGGCTCGTCCCGACGACCTCGTCGCGTTGACGATGCGCGGGCAGTTGCACGAGGCGCGGGGGCGTCGCAAGGAGGCCATCGCCGCGTATGACGCGGTGATCGAGGCGTACAACGCCAAGGACCCTCGACCCGAGGAACTTTCGTCCGTCGCGATCGCGGCGCTTCGGGCCACCCGACTCTCGACCAACGAGGCCGACGATCTGACGCAGGGGGCGCTCAAGCTCTTGAAGCGCCGAATCGAGCAGGCACCCGACGACGTCGACGCGATCCTCGCGTATGCCGACGTATATCAAACCAAGCGCGGGGCGACGACCCAGGCGACCGCACGGAAGTACTACGTCCAGATCTTGAACCAGAATTCCGAGGTGGCGGAGGCGAGACTCGGGCTCGCACGCGGGTACCTCATTTTCTGGGATCAGGCGAAGGCCGTCGAGAGTCTCGAGCGGGCGCTCGCGACGAACTCGAGTTTCGTCCCGGCGATGACGCTCCTCGCCCAGATCCGCATCGGCGACGGCGACTACGACAAGGCCGACGAGTTGCTCGAGCGCGCCAGGAAGGTCAATCCTCGGGACAAAGAGGTGCGCGCGACGCGGGCGGCACGGCTCTGGATCGCGGGCGACAAGGCCGGCTTCGAAGCGATCGAGAAGGAACTCCTCGGTGAGGATCCGACGTACGGCACGCTCTACACCGTCACCTCCGAACTCGTGGGGGAGCGTCAGCGTCGCTTCGACGTCGCGGCCGAACTCTCGAAGAAGGCCATCGCGATCGACCCGACCGACGATCAGGCGTACGTGACGCAGGGCGTCAACCTGATGAACCTCGGGCGCGAGGACGAGGCGAAGGAAGTGTTCGCCAAGGCGACCGAGGTGTCCAAGCGATACGCCGACGTCGTGCGGGACAACTTCAAGGAGGTGCTCGGCATCCTCGACACGTTCGTCACGACGAAGTCGAAGAACTTCATCGTGAAGCAGCACGTCGAGGAGTCGGCGGTGATGGAGCCCTATCTCATCCCGATCCTCGAACAGGCCCGCGCCGACCTCGCGAAGAAGTACGGCTGCGAGCCCGAGGGTCCGACGATCGTCGAGTCGTTCCACCGCCACGACGACTTCTCCGTCCGCAGCGTCGGTGCCGCGAACATTCCGGCCCTCGGAGTCTGCTTCGGCAAGGTCATCACGCTCGATGGTCCTCTGTCCCGAGGCGTCGGCGAATTCTCGTGGGCGAGGACGGCGTGGCACGAGTACGCGCACGTCGTCACGCTCGATCTCTCGAAGGGACAGGTGCCCCGCTGGTTGACCGAGGGGCTTTCGGTCCATGAAGAGAAGTCGCACAAGCCCGAGTGGGGTCGCGAGATGGACCGCGAGCTCTTCGACCGCGTCCGCAGCGGTCGGCTGCTCAAGATGGAGAACATCAATCAGGCCTTTCGCGGGCCCGACATCATGTTCGCGTACTTCCAGGGCGGGCTGATCGCCGACTACGTGAAGGAGACGACGGGCTTCGAAGCGATCACGAAGATGCTGAAGCGATTCGCCGACGACGTCCCGACGGCGAAGGTCTTCGAGGAGGTGCTCGGGATTCCGCTGGCCGAATTCGACGGGAAGTTCGCGACGTACGCCGAAGGGCTCGTCAAGAACTACAAACTGTCGCCGCGCTGGGACGCCGAGAGCAAGAAGTCGTTCGAGACGCGCGTCGAGAAGGATCCGAAGGATGCCGAAGCCTGGACGCGGCTCGGCTTCGCGCGCCTCCAACGCGGGCAGGGGATCGACGCCGGCGAGGCGCTGGCGAAGACGAAGGCGCTCTCACCGGACGCGCGGGAAACGATCCTGCTCGAGGCGGAGCTCGCCCGTTCGTCGAACCGGCATGATCTCGCACAGGCCGCCTACGAGCGCTTCCTGGCCGCCGGCGGAGACGACATGGCGTGTCGGCTGGCGCTCGCGAGGTACGCCCTCGAGGACCGCAAGTCGGCCGACGCCGTGAGGCACTTCGAGGCCGCCAAGCAGTGTTTCCCGCGCTTCGTGGGCAAGGGCAATCCCTACCTCGAGCTGTCGAAGCTCTACGAGGGCGAGGCGAAGGCCGACGCCGCGATCGCCGAACTCGAGGCGTATGCGGCGATCGCTCAGGAAGACTACGCCGTGCGCAAGAAGCTCGCGTCCTGGTACGAGTCCAAGCACGACGACGCGAAGGTGATCCACTACTCGAACGAAATGATCGAGATCACCCCGTTCGGCGCCAATCGCGGCAAGCCGCCCGATCTCGATCTCCACCGACGCTACGCCGAGGCGCTGACCCGGGTCGACCGCAAGCTCGAGGCGGTGCGGGAGTGGAAGGTGCAGGTGCTGTTGATCGGCATGCTGCCCGAAGAAAAGCGCGCCGAGGCGGGCGCCGTCAAGGTTCGCCTCACGCTCGGAGAACTCCTGCTCGAGTTGGGGCAGGCCGACGAGGCGTACGAGCAGGCGTTGGGCGCACTCGCGGTCGATCCCGAGTCGATCGGCGCAAAGACGCTGCGAGCGCGCGCGGGCGCGGCGGGGGCCGACAAGTGAACGTCGCCTCCGCGTGCGACCCGCTGCGCGAGATCGACGCGGCGTTGAAGGCCGAAGTCCTCGATCACGTCGGCGCCACGCGCTTCGCGCTCTGGTTTCGCGACACGGCCGTCGAATCGGTCTCGGGGCGCAACGTCGTGCTCGCGGTGCCGACGGGCGTCCACAAGACGTGGATTTCGTTCACGTACGGTTCGCTGCTCAAGAAGGCCTTCGGCCGCGTGCTCGGTGACGGCGTCGAGATCGACGTGAAGGTGAGTGCCACGCAGGACGCCGTGCGCGCCGTACGCGATCACCTGCCTCCCGACGAGGCCGCCTGGCGCTCGGCCGTCAACAAATCGCGTCGCCCCCCGACGCTCGAGGGTTTCGTCCCCGAGGGCGGCAACGCGTTCGTGCTGAAGTTGCTCGAGCAGATCCTCCACGGCAACTCGGTCGTCTCCCCGCCGGCCCTCATGCTGTGCGGCGAGTCGGGCAGCGGCAAGTCGCACCTGCTTCAGGCGCTCGCCGCCGCGATCAACGCGCGGACGCCGGGCTCGGCGCTGTACCTGCCGGCTCGCAAGTTGGCCGAGCGCCACGTCGCCGCGCTTCGCACCGGGGAGTTGGGTGCCGTTCGCGCCGTCGAGGTCGATCTCGACGGCCGCGAGGTGCTGCTCGTCGACGACGTCGACGAACTGGCGACGAAGCCCTCGACGCAGCGCGCGCTCGAACTGTGGATCGATCGGGCGCGCTCGGGTCCGAGGAGACTCGTCGCTGCAGGCCGCTCGCACCCCCGCGAACTCGACGGGCTCTCGCCCCGCCTTCGTTCGCGGCTGCTGTCGGGCGTCGTCCATCGGCTCTCGATTCCCTCCGACGGCACGCGGCACAAGATCCTCGCCGAACGTGGGGCCGGTGCCGGCGCGCGACCGCCGGACCCCGTGATCACGGCCGTGCTCGCGCGCGAGCCTTCGATCCACGGCGCGGTCTCGTTGGTCGATCGCTGGGTCGCGGTTTCGCTTCATCGTTCGGCGCCCGCCCCGGTCGACTGGCTCCGCCAGATGGCTCCGCCGCCGTCGGCCTCGACGCCGATCGACGAGGTCGTGCGTCGGGCGAAGGAAGTGGTCGCGCGGTACTTCGGCGCGCCGATGACGACGCTCGATCGCTCGACGAAGCACCCGATGACGGTCGAAGCCAGGCGGGTGGCTCTCTATCTCGCGCACCGCGCCGCCGCGGCTCCGCTCGCGTCGCTCGCCGTGGCGTTCGGTTGGAAGAGCCACAGCACCGCCGGCCGTGCCGTCGCCGAGGTCAAGGCGCGCCGCGAGACCGACCCCGGGTTCGAGGCGCTCCTCGACGGGTTGCTGGCGTCGCTCTAGGTCGACGGAAGTCGTCGTGGGAGTGGACGAGATTCCCGTCGACGTCGCGGCGATACGGAGCCAGGCACGAATTCTGCAAGTTCGTGGAGGGTCGATTGGGTGTTGGGTGTCACCGTGCGAACTTGCCAAATTCGTGCCAGGCTCCTGCGCCGCTTCGATCGCCGCCGACCCCCGGAATAGGGAATACGGAGCCAGGCACAAATTCTGCAAGTTCGGGGGACGTCGATGAGTCCGTGGGTGTCTCCGTGCGAACTTGCCAAATTCGTGCCAGGCTCCTGCGCCGCTTCGTTCGGCAGCGACCCCCGGAGGCCGTAGCATCCGAGGGTGACCGATTCCGACGGATTGTTCCTGGTGCTTGATGGCCCTGACGGCGGGGGCAAGAGCACGCAAGTCGGCCGACTCGCCGAGCGCATTCGGGCATCGGGGCGCGAGGTCGAGGTCGTGCGCGACCCCGGCGGCACGCCCGTCGGCGAGCGGATTCGCGGCGTGCTGCTCGATCCCGACGTAGACGACATGGACCCGGTGACCGAGGTGCTCCTCTACCAGGCGGCGAGGCGCCGATTGGTCCTCGAGCGCATCCGGCCCGCGCTCGAGGCGGGGAAGGTGGTCGTGTGCGACCGCTGGAGCACTTCGACCCACGCGTATCAGGGCGGCGGGAGCGGGGTCGACGCCGCCGTGATCCGGTTGACGACGAAGATCGCGACCGACGGACTGGAGCCCCGACGCGCGATCCTGCTCGACGTGGACGAGGCGACGGCCGCCACGCGCATGTCGCGGCCTCTCGACCGGATCGAACGGAGGAGCGCCGAGTATCGCGCGCGCGTGCGCACGGAGTTCCGGCGCCAGTTCTCGCGCGATCCCGATCGCTTCGTGCGCATCGACGCGTCGGCGTCCGAAGACGGCGTCGCCGCCGCCGTCTGGGAGGCCGTCCGTGCCCTCCTCTAGTTCCAGCGACATCGACGCAACCGCCGTCTCGTCCGACGTCGATCCCTGGGCTCGTTTGGGTCCATCGGGTGCGTTGCTGGCCCGCGTCGCGTGCGGAGGACGGACCGCTCCCGCCTACATCTTCGAGAGCGAGGACCGAGAGGGCCCCCGCGCCGCCGCGAAGACGTTCGCCTCGGCGCTCCTCTGCCGGTCGCCGTCTCGCCCGTGCGGCACGTGTTCGATTTGTCGTCGGATCGCGAGCGGCAACCATCCCGACGTGCACGTGCGCGGACGCGACAAGGCGACCGTCATCAGCGTCGAGGCCCTGGCAGAAATGCTCGAGCGAGCGCATGGCTCGCCGCTCGAAGGCGACCGTCAGGTCTTCGTGATCGACCCGGCCGACGCATTGGCTCCCGAGGCCGTCGCGATGTACCTGAAGAGTCTCGAGGAACCTCCCCCGACGACGACGTTCGTGCTGGTGACCGCGCGGCCCGACCGTCTGCCGGCGACGGTCAGGAGTCGCTGCCAGCGGTTCCGCTTCCCGGGCCCATCCGACGCCGTGATCGCGGGTCGGCTCGTACGCGACGGCGCCGAGCCCGAGCGCGCCACCGTCCTCGCGCGCTGGTCATCGGGTTCGGTCGCACGAGCACGCCGTCTCCTGGCGCTCGCGGCCGACGAGGCGATCGACGAACTCGTGCGCGCGTCCTCCGGTCGCGTCCCGACCGCCGCGACGACAGTCGAGTCGGTCCTGGCCGATCTGCGCACGCGAGCCGGCGCCGCTCTCGAACCGGAAGTGGCCGAGCCCGAGGCGCAGGAATCGGCGACGCCGGCGGGGGAAGCGCTGCGCCGGGCGCTCGAAGACGTGTTTCATGCCCTGCTGACGGTTGCCCGCGATCGAACCGCGGGCCGGGAGGGTGGTCCGCTCGCAGGATCGACCCCTTCGGCGGCCGCGCGCGCCCTGCCCGTTCTCGGCGCCTTGGCGGTCGATGTACGGCGCAACGTGAGTCCCTCGGCGCTGCTGATCGACGTGGTCCGAGCCCTGCGCCGACCGTAAGGCTCCCGTCAGCGTCTCAACTTCTCACGGGTGGCAGCCGTACATGGAACCGGGACCGGCACGGTGCCGGACCCGTAGAATCGAAGTCCGGAGGCTTCCCGTGGACCGCGACAGAGACGACGTCATCCGCGACATCGTGAGTCGAGACGGGCGCTACTCCGGCGAAGCGTACACGTTTCTGCTCGAGTCGCTCGACTTCACGATCACGCGCCGCGCCAAGGGAAAGAAGCATGTGGCGGGCCCCGAGTTGCTCGACGGTTTCCGAGATCTGGCGCTCGAGACGTTCGGATTCCTCGCGCGGTCGGTGCTTTGCGAATGGGGCATCGAGGCGACCGACGACGTCGGCGAGATCGTCTTCGGACTGATCGGCGAAGACCTGCTCCAGAAGACCGCCGAAGACAGTCGCGAGGACTTTCACGCGGTCTACGATTTCGCCGATGCGTTCGACGAGGGCTTCAAGAAGAGTCTGGCCGACGTGCTGATCTGACGCGGGGACGGTCGGATCCGGGTCCCGCACCCGATTCAGGTCCCGGGACTCCACATCGCCACCAGCCCGTGACGACCGGTTTCCGCCCCGTCACGCCGGTGTGAGAAGAGCCGATCGCGCTCGTCGAACGTGCACAAGTCCATCGTCTCGATCGACGAGGGGCGCAAGCCCGCCGCCTCGAGCTGGTTGCGGATCGCGAGCGGGAGATCGACGCGGGAACGATCGGCGCGACCCGGCGTGACGCATCGGTCGCCGTACGGGACCCGCGTCCGCACCGCGTCCGCGACCTCGGGCCCGACCTCGTAGTTCCGAGCGGAAATGCCGGGCCCGATGCCCGCGAGGCAGTCTTCCACCCGCGAGCCGAATCGATCGCAGAGCCGCGCGATCGACTCGGCGACGATGCCCGCGACCGTGCCGCGCCAGCCGGAGTGGACGACCGCGAGCGCGCGCCGGACGGGATCGACGATCAGGACTCCGGGGCAGTCGGCCCCCAGCACGCCGAGCGCGACGCCCGCCTCGTCCGTGACGACCGCGTCCGATTCGCCGACGGGGCCCGCGTCCGACGCCGACACGACCGTCACCGTCGTCCCGTGGACCTGGTGGGGGTAGCGCACGCGCGTCGCGCCGATCGCCCGTGCGACGCGACGACCGTTTTCGGTGACGGCGCCCCCGTCGTCGCGTGTCGAGCGACCGAGGTTCAGCGACGCGAACGTGCCCGTCGAGACGCCGCCCGAGCGCGTCGTCACACCATGGCGGAGCCCCGGGACTCTTTCGAGTCCCGGGAACGTCAGCAGCGGGACGGCCACTATCTGGGAGGGACCGACTCCATCCCGGGTTCCTCGGGCGGAGTCTTGGGATCGTCCGTCGTCGGGTCGTCCTTCGTCGAGTCGTCGGACTTCTTGGGCGGGGGCATTTCGCAGAGGAACGCGAAGTCCGCGCAGGTCTTCGGATCGGTCTTGAGCGTCGCGAGCAGGTCGATCAACGCCGCACGCAGGATCTCGTCGTCCACGATGTCGCCGACGAGCGCGCGACCGAGCGAGTCGGAGAGGAGCTCCCGCACGCGCAGGCGCAGCAGATAGCGCACCGCCTGCTTGGAGAGCTTCGTCGAGAGCGTGGCGTAAAAGTCGTCGAAGCCCGGATACGCCGACGGATCGTGGCGGTCGCTGTGGGCGAGCGTCTCGAACGTCTTTCGATCGGGGACGATCTTCTCGTCCACGTACTTCTTGACCGCACCGGTCTTGTAGAGATCGGACTGCGCCTGCCGCTCCCAGAGGTCGAGCGTGCTCTCCTTGATGTCGAGGTCGGGGACGATGCCGCCCGTGCGGATGACGCGCCCCTTGACGACGTCGGTCTTGCTGTGGAGGTTCGTGCCATCGGGCAGGTAATACTTCGCGATCGTCACCTTGAACGACGCGCCCGCGTCCCATTTGCCGTTCTTGTTGACGTCATCGAACGCCTCAGCGGGGTCGTACCGGCCGTTCATGTTCGAATCGACGAACTCCTCGCCCGGGTCCCATTTGCCGTTGCCGTTCTTGTCGGTGAACTTCTCGGCGCCGTCGTAGCGACCGCGGTTGCGCGTGTCCTTGTAGGGTTCGCCGGGGCGCGTCTGGAGCGGAAGCGGCAGCTGGACGGAGCCCTTGCCGAACGTCTGGCTCCCGACGACGCGCGCGCGCTTGTGGATCTTGAGCGCGCCCGAGAGGATCTCGGCGGCGCTGGCCGTGCCGCCGTTGACGAGCACGTCGATCGGCCAATCCGGGCGGCCCGCGCCGATGCCGGTCGAGCGATGGACCTTCTCCGCGTAGACGCCGATGCGGCCCTTCTCCGTGACGACGGTGACGCCCGCGGGCAGGAACTCGCTCGCGATGTCCGCCGCCGCCTGGAGATAGCCGCCGCCGTTGTCGCGCAGATCGATGATCAGCGCCTTGATTCCCTGCGCCTGGAACTTGTCGAGGATCGCGTGGACTTCGCGCGCGGTCTCTTCGCCGAACGAGAGGATCTGGAGGAAGCCGATGTCGCCCGGAAGCGAGTCGTAGGCCGTCGACGGAATCGTGATCTGGGCGCGAATCAGCGTGAAGTCCTGCTTCTCGGGCCAGCCGGTGCGGAAGACGGAGATGACGACCGGCGTGCCGGCGGGGCCCTTCAACATGCGCACGCAGTCGTCCACCGCGAGTCCGATCGTGGACGTGCCGTCGACGGCGAGGATGACGTCGCCGGTGCGCAGTCCCGCTCGGTAGAGCGGACCGCCCCAAACCGGGCGCTGGATCGTGAAGAACTCGCGGTTGTCGGGGTCGTTGAACACGTACGCGCCGACGCCGCCGTAGGACGGGTCGAGGGTCGCGAGCAGCTTCGCGTTCTCGACCGGCGAGAGGTAGTTGGTGAACGGGTCGAGCGGCTTGGTCATGCCCTCGGCCGCCGCGTCTTCGAGTTTCTTCGCGTCGACCAACGCCGGATCGACGTACCCGCCGTCGAGGATCTGGCGGATCTCGTCGAGCAGCGGCCACTGTCCCGGCGTCGTGCCGGTCGCCGTGACGGGCTTGTCCGGTGAGACGGGCGCCACGGGCGTGCGGAGCATCGCATCGGCGATGGCCTCGCGATCGAGGACCTTGATCAGGAAATCGGCACTGCGCCCCCGCTCGGTCGGTTCGTCGCGCATCTCGAGGAGGACGGGTTTCGCCTCGGCGGCGGCGCCGATCTCGCCCAGCGCGAGCGCACCCTCTTCGCGGCGGGCGCGATCCTCACTCTTCAGGAATTCCAGCATGACTCCGCGGGCCTTCGTCTGGTCGACCGCGGAACCGCGCCTCCAGAGCGCCTTCGTCATGGCCATCTTGAGCGACGGCTCGTAGGCCTCGTCGAGTGCCTTCGAAAGCCACTCCGCCTGCTCCTCGTCGCCCTCGGTCTCGATGATCTTCAAGGCCGCGATCTTCAAGCCGACCGCGGCCTTCGGATCACTCGCGACGCCTTGAACGATTCGTACGCCCTCGTTCACGTCCTCGAGGAGGACGAGCGCACGTCCGATCGCGAGTCGCGGCCCCGGGGAGGCCGTCTCCGCCGCCTTGCGCAGAGCGCCCACGGCCGCCTTGCCGGGCTTCGCAAGCGACTTGCCCAGATCCCAGAGGGACGAAACGTCGTCGCCCGGCGCCTGGGCGAGGATTCCCTCGATCGCTTTCGTGGCGGACGATTCGTCGATGTCGTCGCCTCGTACGAGGCGGTGCGACGGGACGAGGAACGCGGCGATCGCCAGGAGGACGGCAGCGCGCAGCAGGTCGGGCGAACGGATCATGGAGGCTCCGGGACGCGGATCGAGGGGGATCGTACCCCTAGTCGAACGGCCTCTCCCGGTTCCTCGTGACCTCGGGGGGTCGCTTTGCGTGGATAGTACGTGCACGCATTTGCCCGCAGCCTCGGAGCCGCCGTCTTCGGGGTCGACGCCCGCCTCATCGACATCCAGGTCTCGCTCCCGGGCTCGGGCGAAACCGGCATTTTTCGCATCGTCGGCATGGGCGATGGCGCGCTGCGGGAGGGGCGGGAGCGCATCCGCGGCGCGTTCCTTCACGCCGGTTACCCCTGGCCTCACGGGGTCGTCACGGTGAATCTCGCGCCGGCGTCGGAACGAAAGGAGGGCCCCGCGCTCGACCTGCCGATTGCGCTCGCGTTGCTCGACGCCTGGGGAGCGCTGGGCGCGCGCGATCGCCTCTCGAAGGCGCTCTGTCTGGGTGAGTTGACGCTCGACGGACGGCTGCGACCCATCCGCGGTGCGCTGGCGTGCATCGAGGCCGCGAGGCGGATCGGCATCGACGAAGCGTTGGTGCCGGTGGAGAACGCCGCCGAAGCGGCCGCGGTTCCCGGCGTGCGCGTGCGCCCGGTGGCGTCGCTCGAGGGCGCCGTCGCTCACTTGCGCGGCACCGTGCCCATTCCCGCCGCCCCGCCAACCGAGTGGTTCCCCGCCGACGAGGCGACGTCGGTCGAGGTGCGCGGCCAGCGCTCGGCGTTGCGCGCGACGACCGTCGCGGCGGCGGGGGGGCACAACCTGCTGCTCTCGGGTTCGCCCGGGGCCGGGAAAACGCTGCTCGCCCGCACGCTCGAGCGGCTGCTCCCGCCGCTCACCCGGGAGGAGGCCATGGAGGTGACCCGCATCCACGGTGCCGCCGGACTCCTGGAAGGCGGACTCGTGTCCCGTCGGCCGTTCCGCTCGCCCCACCACACGACGAGCCTCGCGGGGTTGATCGGTGGCGGAAGCGTCCCCCGACCGGGAGAGTTGAGCCTGGCCCATCTGGGTGTGCTCTTCCTCGACGAACTGGTCGAGTTCCCGCGCGCGACCCTCGAGGCGCTGCGCCAGCCGCTCGAAGACGGCGTCGTGGTCATCGGCCGCGCGTCGGGGCGGGCGCGCTTTCCGACCGAGACGATCCTGGTGGGGGCCATGAACCCCTGCCCCTGCGGCTGGTTCGGCAGCGACGCGCGCAAATGCAACTGCACGCCGGCGCTGGCCGCGCGCTATCGCGGGCGCATCTCGGGGCCTTTGCTCGATCGGTTCGACATCCGGTACGAAGTCAAACCCGTGTCGCCCGAGGCGCTGCTCGACGCGAACGCGGGCGACTCGGGGGTCGATCGCCGGGAACTGCGCATCGCGCGCGCGAGCCAACTCGAGCGGGCGAGCCGCATGCACCTGCCGCGCGTCTTCAACTCGCGCATTCCGCCGTTCGCGCTCCTGGAAGCGGTGAAGCCCACGAAGGACGCCCACGACGCGCTCGCGTCGTCGGCGAGGAAGTGGGGGCTTTCGGGCCGCGGCGTCCACCGGGCGATGCGGGTGGCGCGCACGATCGCCGATCTCGCGGGCTCGTCGTCGGTCGAGGCGAACCACATGAACGAGGCGCTCCAGTATCGAGGAGAGCCGACGTGACGCCTTGTCCGCTCGTGGTCAGCGCGCCGGGGGCCGACCCGTCGGGGGAGCCTGCGTGAGCCCGACGATTTTTCGATCCGACGGCTTCCGCTTCTATCTCTACTCCCAGGAAGAATCGAGGATTCACGTCCATGTGCGACACGCCGAAGGCGAAGCGAAATTCTGGCTGGATCCGGCGATTTCAGTCGCGCGCAGTTCCGGGCTAAACTCACGGAGGCTGACGCTCGCCGAGCGGCTCATTCGGAGTCACGAACATGAAATCCGCGTCGCGTGGGCGAAGCACTTCACGAGTTGAGGTGACGACGGTTTCGCGACAGGGATTCGGAATTCGCTTGGCTGATCGCGAGTTGTTTCTCCGTTTTCGGCAGTTTCCCTGGTTCGACGGTGCACCGATGCGCCTCATCTTGAACGTGGAGATGCCGAACCCGACGTACTTGCATTGGCCTGAGCTCGACGTCGATCTCGCCATCGAGTCGATAGAGCATCCCGAGCGATTCCCTCTTCAGAGCCGTGTCGGCGTCCCGATCCGCGTTCGGGCCCCGATCGGCGCTTTGACACCGAAGCGTTCAACGCGTCGGCGGCGCTCCCCTCGATAGAGTTCGCTGGTCGTGATCGTCGAGAACGTCGCCGGCGGCGACGGTTCCGACGAACGCAGGGAGAGGGTCGACGAAGCAGACGTCGTAGATCGGCTACTTCGGCGGTGCGTCGGGCGCAGGAGGGGCCGAGGTGTCCGCCACGAACAGCACCTTGAGCGAAGTCTTGTGCTGCTTCACCATCGCGAACCAGTCCTGCGCCGATGAGCAGACCGACCCGGTCAATTTGTTGAGGGCTTCCGGGAGCACCTCGGAGAGCGCCGGCCAACGCGCGCTGTTGGCTTGACCCGCCGAGTAGGACCCGCCGGTCCCGGGGTCGATGGACCCGCCGGACCCGCCTCCCGACGTTCCGGAACCGGAATCGCCGCTGCCTCCGACGCCGTCCGGGCCGGAGCCCGCTTCGCTGCTGCCGACGTTTCCACCCTGGCCCTTGCGTCCGGGGAGATTGCGCTGAACGGACTTGCACAGTTCGACGAGGATTTTCTCGCGCTTGCTCTTCACGCTACCGAAGTAGCCGAGCGCCTCGATCGCCTTCGCGGCGCAGGCGACGTTCTTGGAGTTGTCCACGATGTCGAGGAGGGGTTCGACCAACGTCGAATCGGGCAATTTCTTCGACGCCTCGATCGAAGCCTCGGTATTGAGCGGAACCTTGAACGTATCGACCGCGCGGAGGAACGAGCGGAGATAGCGCGCGCCGCGCAAGTCGCCGATCTCACCGAGCATCAGGATCGCCGCCTTCGAAACGTCGTCGGCGCGGACCTTCGTGATGCTCCCGACGATCGTGACGATGCGCTCCTTCAGCGCGTCCTTGCCTTCGACGTCGCGATACAACGCCTGCGCCGACTTGGTGTCGCCGACGAGCGCCTCATTGGCCTTCGCCTCGATGTCGGTGGCAACCTGCTTTTCGAGCGCGGTGACCTTCTCGAGCATCGGGTCGGGATCGGCCGCAAACACCGTCCCCGAAAACGACAGAATGCTGGTCAACGAAAGCAGTGCGAGCGTGCTGCAGGTCCCCATGAAGCGCCTCCCGGCGTCACCCGGCGGCGGGGGACGCGGTTCGAACGAACTACGCTAACACAAGCCGTCGGTTCCACCGGGTGATCCCATCCCGTCCGGCGTTCGCCGACGAACGACCGGGGGGGCCTATCGACCTCCCAACGCTTGCGACACGTGGCTACCAGCAGGAATGTCGATGTCGGCCTGACCCGGCGGCTCGCCCGGGCGTTCGAGCCGGGCCCGGTACCGTCCCGGAGCCAGTTGGAGCCCGGTGATATCGAGCGGCGAACGCAGGTAGAGGGGGGCCAGCCGGACGATCTCGCGTTGCCGGTCGTCTACGAGAACGAGCGACGATTTCTCCGACCGTTCCCGGGCCGCGTCTGTGGTGTCTGCGGCACTGAAAACGGCGAGCTGGGTGTCCTCGATGCGGAGCGTGATCGCGCCCGCGGGCACCAGTCGGACTTCGAACGGCGCATCCCCGGCAGGCACGACGACGAAGTTGCCCTCGGCAACCCACGCCTTCATCGGGCCCGGACTCGAATCGGTCCGGTAGCCGAGCGAGACGCGATAGGCCTCCGCCTTCAGCCCTGTCACGACGAGTTTGCCTTCCGAGTCCCGCTTCGAGGTCGCGCCCGTGCCGTCTGCGCCGAAGAACGAGAGTTCTGGCAATGACCCGCCGGCCGGACCAGCGGTCGGAACGCCCGTCACGATCACCATCCTCTTGACGGCCTTGCGCAGGCGCACTTCGAGCGGTCCGGGTCGCGGGGTCGCTTCGATCGCAACGTCGGGTACGACCACCAACACGTATTCGTCGACGAACACACGCACGTTCCACGAGCCGAGCGGGATCTCTCCCGCGACGTGTCGACCGCGAACCGGCGATTTCTTCGCCCAGATCGTCTCGTCCTTTCCGCGCCGCAGACGCACATACCCTCCTCCGAGCGACTCGTTCGTCGCGTCGTCGATGACGGACACCTCCAGCCGTCCGAGAGACCCCCTCGTGTCCGGAGGAAGTTGAATCACGAGCCCCGTCGTGCCGGATCGAACGGCATCGAGCCGTGCTGACGGGACGGCGCCAAGTCCACTCTCGGATCGGGCCGTCACGACGAGCGCGAACGAGTCGTCGGGCAAGTCCTCGAACGTGAACTGACCGGTCGAGTCCGTCCCGGTCTGGGGGCGGTCGGGGTCGACCGGCGTCGGACTCGCAGGCGCGGCCCTGACCCGTTCGGCCCGGACAATCGCTCCGGCGGCAGGCGTGCCGTCCGCGAGGCGAACCAGTCCCGCGATCCGTCGCCCCGTCTGGAGTTGAATGAGGAACTCCTCGGATTGCCCGAGTGCCCTCGCCTTGCGCACGGACGAACGTGCGTAGCCCGTCGTCCACGCCGCCACTTCGATCAGTTCCGTCGTCGCGAGGCGGCCGGCCGAGATCGAGACGACCACGCGGCCCGTCCGGTCCGTCGTCGCGCCGGACCCGACGCCCACCGGCTCGACGAACTGCGCGTACGCGCCCCAGATCGGCGCACCGTCCGGACCGACGACTCGCACGCGAAGCTTGACGCCTTCGTCGGCGTGTCTCCCGATATGGACGACCACGTCGGGAACATCGGACGTCGCCCCGCCGCGCACGTCAACCGGGGATTCGACGGAGCCCGAGTCGCCGCGAACTCTGATTCGGGCGGCGACTCCGGTCGACGGAGCGGGAATGTCGCGGATCACGAATCGACCCTCGCCGTCGCTGACAAAGCTGTTGGCCCATCTGGTCGGCGCTCCGATCTCGATTTGACCGCTGAACCCCGCGAGCCCGTTTCCCGAACCGTCGACGAGCCGTCCCTTGACGATCGCGGCGCGCGACAGCCTGACGTCGCGCGTGTCCGTCCCGCCCTCTTCGATCTGACGGACGGCGAGCCAGAGCGGCGCGTATCCGTCGATCGTCGTCGTCAATTGACCGGCCCACGGCCTCCGATCGGCGGATTCTTCTGCCGGGGCCGGTCGCGGCCCCGGCAGGCATGGGACGTGTCCGAAACGGAATCGTCCCTCGGCATCGGTCGTCGCGTCTGCGATCGGTGTCCGACCGAACGGACTGTCGGCGTGCACGCGTTTGGGTCCGCGATCAAGCGTGGACCAACCGGCGTTCATGTCCAGCGACGCGAATCGCAGAACCGCCCCTGAAATCGGAGCGCCCGACTCAGCGTCAAGCAATCGTCCGACGAGTGCCGCGCCCCGCAGGAGCGTGATCGTGAGCCCAACCGGTTGCTGTCCGCTACCCAGCTGACCCCCTTGCCCACCGGTGACCGAGGGGGCGAACCCGTTGGCGCTCGCAACCAGCCACGCCGCCGTCGCATGCCCGCCGCGTCCCGTCAGTTGGGGCTCGGGCATCGCGTCGAGACGGAACGAGCCCGTCGCGTCTGACGTCGCTTCGCGGACGAACGCGAACCAGGGCATCACGACGCACGCGCGCACTCGGGCCCCGGCTACGGGCGCGCCCGTGGCATCCACCACGCGGCCCTTCCACGACTCACCCGCGTCGAGCACGACCTCGACGTCGGCGCCCGGGCGCAGAGGTCCGGCGATCGCGGGTCCGTGTCCCGGTGCCGAGACGAACAGCAGATGCGTCGGGAATTCGTCATCGAGCGCCACGTCGAAACGCCCGTCGAGGCCCGTGCGTGCCGTACGCGAACTCGGGGGAACGGGCGGCCCGTCGGACTCGAGTCCCGCCGGCCGTTCGAACGCGTAGGAGTCGGAGCCCACGCTCGAGATCGCGGCGCTCGCAATGGGCTTCCCCGCCGCATCCACCACCCGACCACGCGCCACCGGGCCCGCGGGCGTGACCGCCGCAGGCGCGCTCACGGCCAACGGTCGACTCGGGGGCGCCGCTAGGTCCGAGACTCGGGGCGAGGCCGGGGCCTCGGCGACCGGTGTCGCGGGCGCAGGCGCGTCCGGCTGCAGGGCGAAGTAGGCACCCGCACCGATTGCGGCAACGATTGTCGCTGCGACGAACCCATACCGGCCGACGGTGCTGCCCGTCGCGACGACCGTGGACGGCGCTGTAGCGGCGCCGACAACGTCGGCCCGGACGGCGTCGAGTCCGCGCGCGGGGCGGCCCATCAGCACGAGTCCGGCCGGCAAGACCTTGAGCGTCTTCCTCACGCGATCGAGGGCGCGCGAGAGCAACGAGCGGGTCGTTCCCGGGGCCTCGCCCCGCACGTGCGCGATCTCCGCGGGGGAGAGCCCGTAGCGCCAGCGCATCAACGCCACGGCGCGGTAGGGCTCGTCGAGCCGTTCGATCTCGGCCCACGCGCGCGCGGCGTCCTCGGGGTCGCCGTCGGACAATTCCGGCGCGGGTGCGTCTCGCCCGACCGCACCTGCCGAGGGAAGCCGTGCCTTCTCCCGTTGTCTCGTGACCTTGAAGTGCAGGATGCCGAGCAGCCATGGCATCGCGCGCCGCGACGGATCCCATCGCGACGCCGCACCGATCACGGTGAGATACGTCTCCTGGACTGCATCTTCGGCCGCCGCCGCGTCGGGCGCGGTGGCGAGCGCCACGCGATAGAGGTCACCCGAGGTCGCGTCGAACAACTCGCCCAAGTCTCGGGGGGCGCCGCTCGAGCGGAAGCGGGACAGCAGTGCGTCAGGGTCGGTAGCGGGTTCCATGCTCTATCTTCCGGCGGACGAGCGTCCCGTTGCGTCCTCGGTGACGCCGACCTCGTCGTACCAAGGCCGCTCCGATCGCGCGACGGGGCACGCGTCCGACGCCGTGATACGTTCGGCGGCTTCCATTCAGGATTCGCGTCATGTCCCGGCCCAGCACCCCGAACGAACTCAGAAAAGCGTGGCAGGACTTCTTCGTGTCGAAGGGTCATACCGCTTACGCGAGCGCCTCGCTGGTCCCCGCGAACGACCCGACGCTGCTGTTCACCGGCGCGGGGATGAACCAGTTCAAGGACATGTTTCTCGGCAAAGGTTCGCACTCGTTCAAGCGCGCCTCGACGGTTCAGAAGTGCGTACGGGCCGGCGACATCGACAACGTCGGCAAGACGCTGCGGCATTTCACGTTCTTCGAGATGCTCGGGAACTTCTCCTTCGACGACTACTTCAAGAAGGAGGCCATCGCGTGGGCGTGGGAGTTCATCACGACCGTCCTCGAACTCCCCCCCGAGAAGGTGACCGTCACGATCTACAAGGACGACGAAGAGTCGTTCGGCGAATGGAAGAAGCACGGCATCCCCGAGGCCCGCATCCATCGCTTCAGCGCGAAGTCCAATTACTGGCCGCAGAATGCGCCCGAGGACGGACCCAACGGTCCCTGCGGCCCCTGCACGGAGATGTACTACGACTTCGGACCCGGCACCGAGAAGGGTGATGCGGGGCCCGACGACCTCGACTCGGGGCGCTACCTCGAGTTCTGGAACCTCGTCTTCCCGGGGTACGACCGGCGCGGGAAGAACGACCTCCGGTCGCTCGGCCGCCGCAACGTGGACACGGGCGCGGGTTTCGAGCGCATGCTCGCCGTCATGGACGGGAACAACGCGCCGTTCCACACGGCCGCCATGCGCCCGATCGTCGAGGCAGCCGCGCACGCGTTGCGCACGAACTATGGCGGCGCGGGCGGGAACGACGCGCTCGTGCGACGCGTCGCCGACCACGTCCGCACCGCGACGATGTGCGTCGCCGACGGCATCCGTCCTTCCAACGAGGGGCGCGGGTACGTGTTGCGGCGCATTCTGCGTCGCGCGATCCGCGACGGCATCGGCGCGTTCCGGTTGCAGGAGGCGTTCCTCCACGAGATCGTCCCGTCGGTCGTCGCGACCATGAAGGACGCGTACCCCGATCTCGTCGCGGGCGAGCGCGAAGTGATCGCCGCGGTGCGCGCCGAGGAAGAGCAGTTCCGCGCGACGTACGCGAAGGGCATTCGATATTTCGAGGACGCCCTGCCCAAGTTCAAAACATCGGGTCGCGTGCCCGGTGACGTCGCGTTCAAGCTCCACGACACCTACGGTTTCCCGATCGATCTCCTGACGCAGATCGCCGAGGAGGAGCACCGGCTGACCGTCGATCGCCCGGGCTTCGAGGTCGAACTCGAGGCGCAGCGCGAGCGTGCGCGCGCCGGGAGCAAGATGGCGGGCGACGTGTTCGCGACGGGGCCGCTCGGCGACATCAAGGCGAAGGGCGCCAAACCCACGAAGTTCCTCGGCTACGACGGAACCGGCTGCGAGGGCCGCGGCACCGTCGTCGGCATCATCCAGGGCCCGACGTCGGTCGCGAGTGCGTCGGCGGGCGACGACGTCAGCGTCGTGCTCGACCAGTCGCCCTTCTACGCCGAAGGCGGCGGTCAGGTGGGGGACGCGGGCGTCATCGAGGGGGCGGGGGCGTCCGGGCCCGTGCGCGTTCGAATTGAGACGACGAAGGGGCAGGACGGGCTCTCCCTCCACGTCGGCAAGGTCGAGTCGGGAACGTTGACCGTCGGACAGGCGGTCGATGCGAAGGTCGATCGCGCGCGTCGTGATGCGGTGCGCCGCAACCATACGGCCACCCACCTTCTCCACGAGGCGCTGAAGCGCGTGCTCGGCAACCACGTCCGCCAGCAGGGATCGCTCGTCGCCGACGATCGCCTTCGCTTCGACTTCGCACACGGCAAGCCGATGACGGCCGAGGAACTTCGTCGGATCGAAGACTCGATCAACGGCTGGGTCCTCGACAACGCCGACCTCGACACGAAGTCGATGAAGACCGACGAGGCGAAGGCGTCGGGCGCCGTCGCACTCTTCGGCGAGAACTACGGCGACGACGTGCGCGTGGTTTCCGTGCCGCACGTCTCGCGTGAGTTGTGCGGCGGGACCCACGTCCGACGCATCGGCGACATCGGCACGTTTCGCGTGACGTCGGAGTCGTCGGTCGCGTCCGGCGTGCGGCGCATCGAAGCGGTGACGGGGCTCGGCGCGATCGCGGCCGCGAATGCCGATCGCGATCGGTTGCGCGAGATCTCGCAACTTCTGAAGGCGCCGTCCGACCAGATCGTCTCGCGCATCACGGCGATCCAGGACGAGATGCGCGACGTGCGCAAGCAGCAGGAAAGGGCCGCGTCCGAGGCCGGGGCGAAGCTCGGCGAGCGGCTTGCGACCCAAGCGACGACGATGGGCGGGTTGAGGGTGCTCGTCGCCGAGGTCCGCGGACAAGACGGCAAGGCGGTCAAGGCGCTCTGGGAGGGGCTTGCGAAGGCGGGCGTCGAGGCCGCGTTCCTCGTCGGGGAGTCGGGCGACAAGGCACCGACACTCTGCGGCGCGCTAGCCTCGGCGGTCAAGCGCGGGGTCGATTCCGGGGCCCTCTTGAAGGTCGCGGCAGCAGTCCTGGGCGGTGGGGGGGGCGGTCGCCCCGACCTGGCGCAAGGGTCGGGGCTCGATCGGACGAAGATCCCGGCGGCCCTCGAAGCCGTAACCCAGGCGATCGGGAAGGTCCTCGGAGGCTGAAGGGCCCCATGCCGGGAGCTCCCCCGTCCGACGACCCGATCGGGTCCCCCGTACGTTGACCCCTCTCCCGCAAGGCCGTACTCTCGACCCTTTCCACTCCCGATTTTCACGTGGAATCGGTCGGATCGAGGTTCGGGTGTCCCGAACTCGCCCCGCCGATCCCCGAGCCGTCATCGAGGTTAGAGCCCCATGGCCGTCCCCAAGCGCCGAACGAGCAAGCGTACGCGAGGTCAGCGCAACTCCCACGCCGCGTTGACCCCCACGGGCGTCAGCGCATGTTCGAACTGCGGGTACACCCGCCCGCCCCACCGCGTGTGCCCCAACTGCGGGCACTACGGCAAGCGAGAGGTCGTCGTCAAGACGGCGTAGTCCGCGGGGGGCCCGCGGTCGTACTCGTTTTCCCCGACCAATCCGTGTCCCTCGAGCAATCCGGGAGGGTTCGACCGATGCGCATCGCCATCGACGCGATGGGGGGAGACAAGGCACCCGGGGCTCCGATCGACGGAGCACTCGCGGCCATCGAGGCCTATCCCGACGTCGAGATTCTGCTCGTCGGCGATCCGGCCGTTCTCGAGCGGGAACTCGCCGCCCGCGGCGGCAAGCCCGCACGGATCGAGATCGTGCCGTCCGAGGGCGTCGTCCTGATGGACGAAGAGCCCGTTCGCGCGATGAAGCACAAGCCGAAGAATTCGGCGCGCGTCACCGCCGAATTGCTGGGACAGGGAACGGCCGTCGGCGTCGTGAGTCTCGGATCGACCGGCGGCGCCGTCGCCGCGGCGACGCTCTTCGCCAAGCGCATCGAAGGCGTGTCCCGGCTCGGGATCGCGGTCCCGTTCCCGCGGCGCCACGGTGTCACGATCGTCGTCGACTGCGGCGGCAACGTCGATGTGCGCCCGGATCACCTCTACGTCTATGCGGTCATGGCCCGCCACTACGCGCGCGTGGCCGTCGGCGTCGAGAGTCCGACCGTCGGAATCCTCTCGGTGGGCGAAGAAGAGCACAAGGGCAACAAACTCGTCAAGGACGCGTGGGAAATCTTCAAACGCCATCCTGTCGAGGGCTTCATCGGCAACGTCGAGAGCCGCGACGTCTTTCGCGAGGGGGCCGACGTCGTCGTCTGTGACGGGTTCGTCGGAAACATCCTGTTGAAGGCTGCGGAAGGCATCGGCGAGATGATGATCGACATCGTCAAGGACGCGTTGCCCACCGTGCCGGGGGCCAAGGGCATCCTGAAGGAACTGGTTCAGAAGTTCGACTACGCGGAGTACGGCGGTGCGCCGTTGCTCGGCGTCAAGGGCGCGTACATCATCGGCCACGGGCGCAGCGACGGACGCGCGGTCAAGAACGCGGTCCGCGTGGCGCGCGACTACGTCCTCGGCGGTGTCGAGAAGCGCATTCTCGACGATCTGGGTGCGGCCGGGGATCTGCGTCCGGCCGGTACGCCGAGCTGACCATGGGTTTCACCGCGCTGGTCTTCCCGGGGCAGGGCGCCCAGCACGTCGGCATGGGTGCCGACGTCGCGGCGATCGATCCGGCGGCGGCCGACGTGTTCGAGCGCGCGTCGAAGGTGCTGGGATTCGATCTGCTGCGCGTCTGCGCCGAGGGACCCGCGTCCGAGCTGGTTCGGACCGACGTCCAGCAGCCCGCGATCCTGGCCGTCGGCGCGGCCGTCGTCTCGGCGTTGCGGTCGTCGGGACGGTTGCCGGAATCGGCGATCGGCGGCGCGATGGGGCTGTCGCTGGGGGAGTTCACGGCGCTCTGGTCCGCGGGCGTGCTCTCGCTCGAGGACGCGCTCGCGCTGGTGCGCGAACGCGGCCTCGGCATGCAGGAGGCGAGTGCCGCGGTGCCGTCGGGGGTGAGCGCGCGCATTCGATTCGACGAGGCGCAGGCCACGGAGGCGTGCGCGAAGGGGGTCGAGGCGACGAAGGGC
>JANNRO010000036.1:0-4779 GCA_031401505.1 Planctomycetia bacterium | reverse complement strand
GCGAGGTCGCCGCGGGCCTGTGCCGCCTTCACCACGCCGAACGTGTACGCCTTGCCGGGGACCGGCACATCGACGGCGTCGTCGCAGGTCAATTGAATGAACACGCCGGAGTCGGGGCCGCCCTTGTACGCCTGGCCGGTCGAGTGGAGGAAGCGCGGGCCGAACCCGAGGCAGACGGCGACCGATTTCGCGTCGCGAATCCGATCCTGCAGTCCGCGGAGTTCGGCCTCGAACGCGGGCGTCATCGGGAGATACGCGAGGAGGGCGAGGTAGTCGCCCCGCTTGAGTCGCGCGAGGTGGGCACCGAGGATCGACTCCAGCGAGCGCACACCGCCGACCGTCGAGGAGAGGGCCGCCTCGTTGCGTGCGTCGGCAAACAACTGGATGCCGTCCTGTTCGAAGAACTCGACTTCGGGCGGAAGGCGGCCGGATGCTTCGTAGGCCACCGTCAACTTTTTCGTCTCGATCTTGCTCGCCTCGACGTCGGGCTGATCGAATGGATGCACGCCGAGCAGCTGCCCCAGCACCGCGGTCGCGAACTCCCATCGATAGAACTCGGCGCCGAGATCGTAGGTGTCGCGAAGTCGGATGCGGACCACGGGATGGCCGGCGTTCGCGAGTGCCTCGAGTCGGGCGTCGATCGGTGCCTCGACCTCCGACGCCAGTTCGAGCCGGACGAAGACGCGATCCGTGCCGTAGACCGCCGGTTCGGCGAGCGTCTCGCCGTCCACCGGGATCACGCCCTTGCCGTTCTTGCCGGTCGACTCGGCGAGCAATTGTTCGAGCCACGCACCCAGCCGCGGAAGGCTCTTCGACGTCGAGAACGTGATCTTGTCGCGGCCGAGCCGGGCCGCGGCTCCGAGGATCGCACCCAATTCGAGTCCCGGATTCGCGTCCGATGGATTCGCGGGGCCGCACGCGGCGGACATCTCGGCCGCGCGATCGAGGAGGCGACTCGCGTCGATCCCGGCGAGAGCCGCGGGCACGAGACCGAAGTCGGAAAGCGCCGAGAAGCGCCCGCCGACCGACGGTAGGCCGTGAAACACCCGACGAAATCCGTTCGATGCGGCGACCTTCTCCATCGCGGAGCCCGGATCGGTGATGGCGATGAACCGGCGGCCCGCGTTCGCGGAGCCCAGCGCCCTCCTCGCCCGTTCGAAAAAATACGCCTGGAAAATGTTCGGCTCGAGCGTGCCACCCGACTTGCTGGAGACGACGAAGAGCGTCGTCGCGATCGGCACCTGCGCCGCGAACGAGGCGATCTGCGCCGGATCGGTCGAGTCGCAGACGAGCAGCGCAGGCGAGCCCGGTCGATCGGTGAACGACGTGCGGAGCACCTCGGGACACAGACTCGAACCGCCCATCCCGAGCACCAGGACGTGCGTGACGCCCTCGGCCTTCGTCTCGGCGGAGAGCGTTGCGAAGCGCGCGGCGTCGGCCCGCTGAGTCTCGGGGAGACGCAACCAGCCGAGCCACTTCCCTTCGTCACCGCCGGTCCAGACCGTCGAATCGCCACTCCACATGCGCCGAAGCCGGTCGGTCGCCTTCCAATCGGCACGGATGGCGGTGGCACCGCTCGCGACGTCGGGAGGCAGCGTCGCGGTGAGTCGGGACGTCGTCTTCGGGAATTCGGTCGTCACGGCGGTCGTGCCTCGCGGGGGCGGCATTCTGCCCGGGAGCCCGGGTGTCGAGGAACGTCAATTCCAACCGTCGAATGGGCGGCGAATTCTTCGCGTGATCTTCGCGCTGACCGAACCTTCACGCGCTTCGAAACCGGGCGCACGCTATCGGGGGACGCCCCAGAGCACGAACGCCGCCCATTTCGAGGGGTGGGCCGCGGTGCCCCCCGCCTTCAATGCGCCGATCTTGGCCTCGCGCAACGCGGCCGCCGGGCCCGATCCGTTCGCCTTTGCGTCGTAGAAGTGCTTCATCAAGGGTCGGGTCGCGGCGTCGGACACGCTCCATTGCGACACGATCACCCGCGGGACACCGGCGAGGAAGAACGCGCGAGCGAGTCCGAAGACCCCCTCGCCCTCCACGTCGGCGCCCCGGCCCGACTCGCACGCCGAGAGCACGACCAGGTCGGCGGGGATGCGGGTTCGTGCGAGACGATCGGCGTCGAGGATCTCTCCGTCCGCGAGCACGAGACCCGTCCCGCGAGGTCGCCGCGAATCGACGACGCCGTGGCAGGCGAAATGAACCGAGCCGAACCTCGGCCCCGGCTGGGCGAACGCAGCGAGCACTCGCGCAAGCGAGGCGTCCGCACCGAGGAGAAGGATGCGACGCGCCTCGGGTACGCGCGACACGGCGTCGATCGCCTCTTCGCGGCTCTCGGGCAACTCGGGGAATGCCGCCGCGGCGACGGCCGCCTTGGGCACCGCCGGCGCTCCGACGGCGAGCAGGCGCGCGTCGCCCGACGGGGCCGAAAGCTCCGCGACCAGCGCCGCGTAGACGGCCGCACTCGGGACGCAGCAGATCTCGACACGTTCGACGACTCGCTCGCGACGCTCGCCATCGACTCGCAGCAACGCATCGAACGGCAGGAAGGCGAGGACGCGATCCGGAACGATGATCCAGCGCTTGGCGTCCGCGAGTGGGCGCTCGAGCGGTCGCAACACGAGTTCGTAGGCCGCGCGGGCCGCATCGGCATCGTCCGAACCCGGCGTCGACGCGACGCGCAACCAACCCTCGATCGCGCGGGTGACCTCGGCCGTCGAGCCCATCGGCACGAGCGTCACCGCGTCGCGCCGAACGACGAGCGCCGCCGCCCGGTGCGCAGCCAGATGGAAGAGAATCAACGCCTCGTCGGCCCCGAGCGCCGCTTGGGCGGCATCGAGATCGGGGGGCGGCGGCGTCGCGAACGCGACGATCGACCTCGCGGCACGCTCGATCCGTCCGAGCGCCTCGTCGCGCTTGCGCCACGCCGACTCGATCGTCTCCGACGCCGAGCCCGCGATTCCCCGGTCCCCGGAGTTCGCGGGCGACAGCGCGAGCCGCTGCGCCGACTCGACCGCCGCACGCGTCGACGCGTCGGCCTCGACCAACTCCGGAGGGAGACGCGCCGCCAGCAGCCCTCGCGCGTTGGCGAGACTCTCGGCGAGCATCGCGCCACGGCTCTCCTCGATGAAGTCGAATGCCGCACGCGCCGCCGTCGCACGATGCGCCGCATCCGTCGTCGGGGCCCCGAGCGCGGCTTCGACGCCGAGATCGGCGACGGCCCGCGCGACGCCCCGCAGTCCGACCGCGTCGCCGTCTCCGAGCCTGCGGCCGAGCGCGCGGGACACTTCGAGCGCATACCGCAGGTCCTGGACGGCTTCCTCCGGACGGCCCACGCGCAGGAGCGACGCCGCGCGGACGCTGCGCGCCGCGACCGACTCCGGCAGGCGTCGACCGACCGACTCGAATCGGGTCACCGCCTTGTCGAGCAGTTCGATCGCCGCCGCCGACTCCCCTCTCGACTCGAGCGACCTCGCGAGTTGCGTTTCGATGACCGCGATCGACGCGGGACTGCTCCGGCCCTCGGCGACCGAGAGCGCCGCCCGGAACTTCGCCTCCGCCTCGGAGAAGTTCCCGGCCACGAGCGCCTGACCGCCCCACACCATCAGCGCATCGACGCGCAAGTTGAGGTTACCCAGCTTCGTCGCGGCCTCCTCGACCGACGCCAGTTCGGCATCGACCTCGGCCTGACGCCCGAGCGCGGCCAACGAAGCCACCAGAACGAAGTGCGCGCGGACCACGTTGGGCTGGTACTTCGTCGCCTCGGCCGCCACGAACGCCTTGCGCGCCTCGTCGAGTGCACGATCGTGGCGACCGAGCCGCAGATACGCGACCGCCAGATTGCCGTGGATGCCGAACAGCGTGGCGGGACGTGCCCCGGTGCCGACGATCGCCAGCACGCGCTCGGCGACGTCGAGCACCTGCGCGAAGTTTCCGACGTCGATCAATTGACGGACCCAGTCTCCGAGTTCCGCGTTCGCCCGGTCGACCAGCCCGATCGCGCGGAACTGATCGGCTGCCTTCGCGAGGTAGGCATCGGCTTCGGCATCGCGTCCGAGCGCACGAGCGGCCCGTCCCGCCGCCGAGTCGGCCTGTGCGTGAGCATCCTTCGAATCCGCCGCGGCGGCGCCCGACCGCGCGCGTTCGGACTCCGCAAGCGCCTCCTGGGGCCGTCCGGCCTCGACGAGGACGAGGGCGCGATTGCCCCGCATGATCGCCGTGCGGCGCTTGTCCCCCATCGCCTGGAACATCTCGTGCGACTTCGATTGGAACGACAACGCCTTGGCGTAGTCGTCGCGCGCGCTTGCGCGCGCGGCCACCGCCGACCACTGCTCGGCGGCCCCGAGCCCCCACCCGAGCGCCTGCGCCCGATCGGCTGCCGCCGAGAGGATCTCCTCGTCTTGCGGTAGCCGCTGCGCGTAGACCAGCGATCGTCCGGCGGGCTGCGTCAGCGCGATCGACGTCAGACTCCAGGGGGCGGCGTCCCAATCGGCCTTCGCGGCGTCGAAGAGCGGCGCGCCTTCGGCGGGGGCCTCGCGTGGGGCGAGGAGTTCCGCGTAGAGCTGGCGGAGGCGCTTCTCGCGGGCCACGTCGTCGGACGACAGTCCCGCCCAGCGATCGACGAGCGCCGGGAGCCCCTCGGCTTCGGGGCGTGTCGCCGCGGCCGCGGCGAAGACTCGTGCCGCCAGGAACGCCTCGGGCTTGGCGCTCGCGCCGTCGTACGCTCCGATCGCGTGCCCGAAGAGCACGTTGGCGACGTACCACGGGTCGGCGGGACGTTCC
>JANNRO010000035.1:0-1762 GCA_031401505.1 Planctomycetia bacterium | reverse complement strand
CGAAGCACTGCGCGATGTAGTGCTCGAGCGGCATCCCGCGCCAGAGCGCGATCGCGCCCTCGCGCAACGCGGGGAACACCCAGTCGTCGACCCCGAACGCGGCGCCCGTGCCGAGCGTCGCGCCTTCCTGCCCCTTGGCCGTGCCGTAGAAGCCGATGCGGCCCTGACGCTGGAGGTTCAGCATGCGCTGGTCGAGCGCACGCTGAAAGAGCATGGCCTCGAGCAAGCGCTGGGCGAGCCCCGTCGGAAGCTCGGGCACCGGGGCCACCTCGCGGCCCGCGGGATCGACCAATTGGTAGAGCCCGAGCGGTCCGCTCGCGTAGGGATCGGGCGTCGTGCGGGCCGGAGGCTTCGCCATCGTCGTCTTGGCCATGGGACCGGCCGGAGGCCTAGATGCCTTCGAGCAGCAGGAGGTTGGGCTTTTCGAGGTACTGGATCACGGTGTTCAGGAACCGCGCCGCGGTGGCGCCGTCCACGATCCGGTGATCGAGCGTGATCGAGAGGTTCATCATCTTGCGCGCGACGATCTGCCCGCCGCGTACGACCGCACGATCGGCGATCTTGTAGATGCCGAGGATGCCGACCTCGGGGTAATACAAGATCGGCTTCGCGTGTATGCCGCCGATCGACCCCTCGCTCGTGATCGTGAAGGTGCCGCCCCGGAGGTCGGCGACGGCGATCTTCTTCGAGCGCGCGGCTTCGGTCAGTCGCTGGAGCTCGGCGCCGATCTCGAGGATCGTGCGCTGGTTGACGTGCTTGACGACGGGGACGGTCAGCCCGTCGTCCGTGTCGGTCGCGATCCCGATGTTGTATTCCTTCCGGATCACGTACTCGTGCTTCACGTCGTCGACGACCGCGTTGACCGTCGGGAAGCGCTTGAACGCGGCGACCAGCGCCTTGATGACGAAGGGCAGGTACGTCAACTTGACGCCGCGCTCCTCGGCGAGGCCCTTCGCCTGCTCGCGCAACGCGACCAGGTCGGTCACGTCGCACTCGTCCACGAACGTGAAGTGCGGCGAGTTCTGCTTCGAGCGCAGCATCTGCTCGGCGATCTTGCCGCGCAGGCCCTTGAGCGGTACGTGCTCGTCGTCCGCCGAAACGACGGGAGACAGCACCGCGACGGGGGCGGGCGCGGCCGTCGGACGGGTGGGGGGCAGGGGGGAGGGGGATGCGCCCGCGGGTGCCGACGCGGCCGTCCGCGCGGCGGGAGCCGCGGTAGCGGCGCCGCTCGCGAACGATTCGAGATCCGTGCGGGTGACGCGTCCGTTGGGTCCCGTTCCCGGGACCGTGCGCAGGTCGACGCCGAGTTCGCGGGCGTGCTTGCGCGTGGCGGGTGCTGCGAGCACGAGGCGATGGGGGTCGATCGCAATGGCGACCGGAGCGGGCGCCACGCGCGACGCGACCGCGGCCGGCACCGGTGCGGCTGCCGCGGACGCGTGCGAGACGGTCGGCGCCTTGGCGGCGGCGGCTTGCCCGTTTGCGGCGGCGGGGGCCGCGGCCGGCGCCGTTGCGCCTGCACCATCCCCGATCACGACGATCACGGTGCCGACGGGCACCTTCGTGCCGTCCGGGACCATGATCTTCTGGATCGTGCCCGCACGCGGCGAGGTGATTTCGACGGTCGCCTTGTCGGTCAGGACTTCGACCATCGGTTGGTCGGCGGCGACGACCTGGCCTTCCTTCACCAGCCACTTCGTGACCTCACCCTCGGTGAGGCCTTCGCCGATGTCGGGCAGCTTGAACTCGAGCGCCATGGGATGTC
>JANNRO010000034.1:0-6481 GCA_031401505.1 Planctomycetia bacterium | reverse complement strand
CTCCGGCGCGGCGACCACGTCCTCCTCGAGGGCGCCCAGGGCACGCTGCTGGACCTCGACCACGGCTCCTACCCCTTCGTCACCTCCTCCAATCCCGTCGCGGGCGGCGCCTGCACGGGTGGCGGCATCGGGCCGCTCCAGGTGGACGAGGTCATCGGCGTCATGAAGGCCTATGCGACGCGCGTGGGATCGGGCCCCTTCCCGACCGAGCTGTTCGACGAGACCGGGCGCGGGATCGCGGAGCGCGGCCGCGAGTTCGGGACCGTGACCGGGCGTGCCCGCCGCGTCGGCTGGTTCGACACGGTGCCCCTGCGCTATGCCGTCGCCGTCAACTCCAACAGCGCGATCGTGCTCAACAAGCTGGACATCCTGTCCGGCATCGAGACGATCAGGCTGTGCGTGGCCTACGAGATCGACGGCAGGCGCGTCGAGACGTGGCCCTCATCCGGATCCGCACTCTCGCGCGCCGTCCCGATCTACGAGGACTTCGAGGGCTGGGCAGAGCCGATCCACGACGTCCGCTCGCTGGCCGGCCTGCCCGAGAACGCGCGCCGCTACGTCACGGCCCTCGAGGAGCACGCGGGGGTGCCGATCGTGTTCGTCTCGGTGGGGCCGGAGCGGACGCAGACGATCGAACGGGCTTGGCGGCCGATGCGGCACCGCCCCACGACGCCGGTCTGAGCCGAGGAGCCAGCGTGACGCCCGCCGTGCCCGCCCGCATCCTCGTCCTCGGCGGTGGCGGTCGTGAGCACGCGCTCTGTCTGGCGCTCAAGAAATGCGCGTCGGTCGGCCGGCTGTACTGCGCTCCGGGCAGCGACGGGATCGCGGGCGTCGCCGAGTGCTTGCCCGATCTCCTGACGACGCACGTCGAGGGCATCGTCGCGTTCGCCAAGACGATGGAGATCGACCTCGTCGTCGTGGGTCCGGAAGCGCCGCTCGTCGCGGGCCTCGCCGATCTCCTGCGCGCGGCGGGCATCCCCTGCTTCGGTCCCGGCAAGGAGGGCGCGCAGCTCGAGGGAAGCAAGTCGTGGGCGAAGAGTCTGATGATCCGGAACAACATTCCGACGGCCGTCCACCACACGTTCACGTCGGCCGACGACGCCAAGGGGTTTTGCACCGCGCTCGAGAGTTATCCGACGGTGGTCAAGGCAGACGGGCTCGCCGCCGGCAAGGGGGTGACGGTCTGCTTCAGTCGCGCCGAGGCGCACAAGGCGATTTCGGAGGCGATGGAGCAGCGTCGCTTCGGGGAAGCCGGCGGCACGTTGATCATCGAGGAGTTCCTCCGCGGTGAGGAGGTCTCCGTCCACGCGGTGACCGATGGGGACACGCTCCTGATCCTCCCGAGTGCGCAGGACCACAAGCGCATCCGCGACGGCGACGAGGGCCCGAACACCGGCGGTATGGGGGCCTACAGCCCGGCGCCGATCCTGACCGAGAAGCTCCTCGACACCGTCGTGCGCACCATCCTCGTGCCGATCCTCCACGCGTTGCGGCGTGAGAACATCGAGTATCGCGGCGTGCTCTACGCCGGATTGATGCTGACCCGCAGCGGTCCCAAGGTGATCGAGTGGAACTGCCGATTCGGCGACCCCGAGACGCAGGTGATTCTCCCCCGCCTGCGAGGCGATCTCGGCCTGCTGCTCCGGGCCGCCGCCGAAGGAAAGCTCGACGAGATCGAGGGGGTCGACGTCGATCCGCGCCCCGTGGTCGGCGTGGTGCTCGCGAGCGAGGGCTATCCCGACGCCTACAAACAGGGAAAGCCGATCACGGGCGTCGAGGCGGCGGCCGGCCACGCCGACGTCACCGTGCTGCACGCGGGCACGCGCAAGAAGGACGGCGAGTGGCAGACGAGCGGCGGGCGCGTGTTGACGGTCGCGGCGGCGGGGAAGGACTTCGTCGATGCCCGGGATCGGGCGTATCGCGCGATCGCCGAGATCCGGTTCGATGGCGAACAGCATCGGAGCGACATCGGCAAGCGCGCAATCGACGGTCCGCGGTAGGGGGGCCGCGGGCGCCCTCGATCGCAGGATGCGAGTGCCGAAACCACGCGTTTGGATTTCCATGATGCAGGCATCCTCCCGTTCCGAGCGATCCTCTCCGCGCCGCCTCTTCTCTCGTGTCGCGCTCGCATCGACGCTCCTCCTCGGGCTTTTGTCACTCGCCCGCGACGCGGTTGCGGGCCCGATCGAGCGCCGGGCCGCTGAGACGCTGGCTGGCGTCGCGAACAAGCGCATCGGTCGCGTGAAGTTCGAGAACGCCGACCTCGACGCGATCGTGACGAGGCTCCGGATCTCGACCGGCTTCAATTTCTTCATCAAGCGCCACGTGATCGAGAAGGCGGGAATCGATCTCGCGGCGATCCGCAGCAACCTCGACCTGGACGACGTGACGGTCGGGCTCGTGCTGCTGGTCGTGCTCGAGCCCCTGGGCCTCGTCGCGAAGTTGGAAGACAACGTCATCTTCATCACGACGAAGGCCGACGCGCTCGGACCTCCGGTCTTCCGGCTCTACGACATCCGCCATCTGACGTGGCAGAAGACCGACTTCCACGGGTCCGATCTCGACCTGCATCCGTCGGGATACGTCGAGCCGGAGGGTCGCTCCCAGTTCGGTGGCGAGACGCCGGTCGAAGACGACCCGTTCCTCGACCCGCAGCACATCGTCGATCTCGTCAAGGAGATGGTGGACGGCACGTGGGACGCGGAGGGTTGGAGCATCACCGCCACGAAGCACTTCATCGCGGTCAAGGCTCCCCGCCGGGTCCAGCGTCGCGTCCTCGACGCGATCGACCGCATGGCGGAGTTGAAATAGGGGCACGCCGGCGAGGCTACAATCCGGGCGCTACGACACTCCGAGGCACACAGGGGGACCTCCTTCGTCGTCTGATCGCCCGCGTACACTCGCATCGTCCCCGGCCGGGAGTGCCGAACATGCGTCCGATCCGAGTTGGATTCGTCGGTTGCGTACTCACGGTGTGTGGTGCCTACCCGGGGACCTCGACCGCGGGGGAACCGGTTCCTGCGCCGGCGGCGATCGAACCCGACGAAGACCTGCGTCCGTTTCCGACCCCCGAGTACGGCCAGCTGTTGACGCTCGGCATGAGAGGGATGGGGCTCGCCACACGAGGCAAGGGTGGCGCTCTCGTCGACGACGGCCTTCGGTATCTCGTGAGCAAGCAGGACGGTGACGGGTGCTGGCGAGCGGAGTTCGAAGGCAGCGCACTTCCGCGAAACGACATCGGCGTGACCGCGCTGGCCGTGCTGGCCATCCTCGGAGCCGGGTGGTCGCCCACGGCGCCGGGACCGCACTCAGCGGCAGCGGCCCGCGGGTTGGCCGCGTTGCGGCTCGTACAGGCTGCGGACGGGGCCTTCCGCAATTCCGACTCGAACGAACACATGGGCTACGGCCACGCGTTCGCGACGCTCGCGTTCGTCGAAGCATTCGCGATGTCGGGGAATGCGACGTATCACGCGGTCGCGCAGAAGGGCCTCGACTACGTCTTCGCGGCACGGAACCCCTACTACGCCTGGAAGTACGGCGTGCGTCCCGGCACCAACGACACGCCGAGCACCGCCTGCATGTGGTCGGTGATCCACGCCGCGCAACTCCTCAACGCGGACGCCGTGCGAGCCGGACTCCGGCCCGCGTTCCGAGTCGACGACGAGGCCGTCTTCGGCGTACAGGCCTGGGTCGACAGGATGACCGATCCCGAAACGGGCCGGGTCGGCTACGAGGAACGCGGATCCGGTTCCAGCCGACAGGGTAAGAGCCTTCACGACTCGCATCCAACGGAGCGATCGGAGGCGCTGACGGCGGCAGGGGTGTTCATCCGGGCGACCGCGGGAGAGAGTTTCGCCACGTCGCCGATGATCAAGCTCGGCGCTCGACGGCTCCTCGCGTCGCCCCCGACGTGGAATCGGTCGGACGGATCGATCGACCTCTTTCATTGGTACTTCGCGAGCCTCGCCTGGCGGTTCATCGAGAAGGGAGCGAAGGCCGACGGCGCAAAGTGGAACGAGGCGCTCGTGTCGGCGCTCGGGTCCGGGCGCACGGCAGACGGGGTCGGCGCGCACTGGGAACCGCTCGATCCGTGGGGCCGAGAGGGAGGCGTCATCTACACCACCGCGATGGCGGTACTCGCGCTCGAGAACCGGTGGCGCTATCCGATCGATCCGAACGATCGGACGGACGTGCTTGCCGCGCTTGACAGCGAAGCGCCTGCCTTCGCTCGGGTCGTGGCGATTCGGGCGCTCACGTTCCGATCGCCGAAGGGTATCGCATCGCGCTTCGCTCGCCTGTTGAAGGCGAAGCCCGCCGAGGTCCGACGCGCCGCGGCGGAGGCGCTCGTGGGGCTCGCGACGCGCGCCGAAGTTCCGTGGCTTGCGGAGGCGGTCATGGACGTCGACGAGGCAACGAGCACATTCGCGGCGCGCAACCTCGGACGTTTCGGAGTAGACGGTGTCGCGGCGCTCGTCGGGGGACTCTCGAACTCGGCGGCGCACGTTCGGCGGGAATCGGCGCGAGCCCTTTCGCAGATCGGAGCACCCGCCGCCGATCGTGCGGTCGCGCCATTGCGGGTGGCGCTTGCAGACGCTGATCCGATGGTGCGAGTCGCCGCCGCCGCGGCCGTGTTTTCCGTCGCTGGCGAGGTTTCCATCGCGACCCCCGTGCTGGTCGTCGCACTGGAGTCGCCCGATGCCGCGACTCGACGCGAGGCGGCGATCGTGCTCGCTTCGATGCGTGCGTCGGCGAGTAGCGGCGAGAAGGCGCTCACGGCGCATGCGAACGATCCCGACCTTCCCGCGCGCCTCGAGATCGTGGCGGCGCTCGTCGCCGCCCGGGGTCCGCGATTGGGCGACTCCGACCTCGTGATTTCGGCGCTCGAGCACGCAGACGCTGAACTTCGTCGCCGCGCTTGTGAGGTGTTGTCGGCCATGGGCCCCGCGCTGCACTCGGCGATCCCGGCGATCTCTCTGCGATTGACGGACTCCGACTCGAGCGTCCGTCGCCGCGCCGCCCAAGCGCTCGGCGCCGCCGGACGTGAGGCGCGCGACGCCATCCCGGCGCTTCGTCTCGCGTCGATCGATCTCGTCGCGAGTGTGCGGAGGGCGGCGACGGACGGGCTGGCGTCGATTGTCGGACCCATACCCGTACGGCCCGACGCGCCCGCCTCCACGCCGTCGCCCGGCGTTCTGGAGGACGTCGCGAAGGCGCTCGGGGATCCGCTCTCGGCGGCAGCGCTCCGTTCGCAGGCGGCAGGGGTCATTTCGCTTCGCGCGCTCATTGCGGCTGGTTCGGATCCGGCCCCGGTGGTACGGGTACGGGCCGTCGAGCTGCTCGGCGACCGGGGATCCGCCGACGCTTCCGACGCGACGGCGCTGCTGCGTACCCGTGCCGCCGATGCCGATGCCGGTGTCCGAGCGTCCGCGATACGTGCGCTCGTGAAACTGCTCCCGACGGACGCCGCGACTCGATCGCTGCTGGTGGACGCGCTGGCGGATCGATCCGAAGCGGTGCGTACGGCGGCACTCGATGCCTTCGCGGTGACCCCCTCGGCGAATCCGGCGGCGATCCCGACCCTGGGACGGATTGTCATCGAACGTGGTCCCGCCGAGGCGATCGCGGCCGCTGACCTGCTCGGCGTCTGGAACGCAACCGACCCGAAAACGGTCGATGCGTTGCAGACGGCGCTGACGATGCCGTCACCCGACGCCGTCTCGTTGACGATCGTGCGCAACCTGGTCAAGTTCCGCCCCGTCGCCGAGTCGACCCCCGGGGCGCTGGAGGCCGCGTATGAAGCGGCGACGCCACCGTTGCGAGCGGCATACGCGACCCTGATCACGGCTGACGCGAGGAGCGAGGCTTCGCTTCGCGAGGGACTGGTCCGCCGCTGGGAGATGTCGTCGCCGAACGCGGGAATCGGCGGCCTCGTCGTCGCGATCGGCGAACCAGCCGCGATGCTCGTTGCCGAGCGGCTCGGACACGCCGATGCAACCGTGCGCGAGCGCGCCGCGCGCCTGCTGACGGCCTTCGGAAGCCGCAAGTTGATCGGAAAGGCGCTGCCCTCGATCGTCGATCGCCTCCGATGCGACGAGCCGGGAAACTGTACGGAGATCGCCGACGCACTTCGCGTCGGTGAGTATCAAAAGCCTGCAGGTGATGCGCTGGTTCGCGGCTTGAAGCACCGGGACGCACTCGTCCGCGGGGGTGCCGCTCTCGTGATCGGGGAGTTGTTCCGGTCTGAGCGCCCCGCGCCCTCATCGATGATCGCAGCGCTCCGAAGCGCCAAGTCGGCCGAGACGGACGTCCGCGCGGAGTCGGCGATGGTCGAGGCGATCAGGAGGCTGGATTGGTGACCGCGTACTCGAGTAGGCGTCCGACGCGGCTGCCGGGACACGGGCGACAACCTCGCCGAAAGCGAGGGAGGTCCGGTATCCTTGCGGCATCGTGTCCGCGGCCCATCCTGAACCTCCGACCGGCG
>JANNRO010000033.1:0-5210 GCA_031401505.1 Planctomycetia bacterium | reverse complement strand
GCAGCGTCGGGAATGCGTCGGCGACGCCGAGTTCCTCGGGGCGCGTGCCGTAGATGCCGAGCGTCATCGGGCGCAGAAAGCGCTCGGCGACGGCGCGACCCAAACGGCGCCGAGCGAACGCATACGTCGATTCGGGCGGGCCACCTCGGCGGGGCGCGCGCAGGAATTCCGAGAAGAGTCGGACCTTTTCGCCGGCCGAGAGCAATGGAGAGGCGACCAACGAGGGCGGTGCGCGAGGCAGCGCGCGAAGCCCGGCGCGCGTCCACAGGAACTGTCCGTTGACCTCGGGCGGCGGGCGTCGGATGGCGGGTGCGTTCGGGAGCGCACCGTGGATCTCGAGCAGGTGCGTCGCCGTCGAGGGAAACGCCGCGGCGGCACGTTCGACGCGCCACGGGCCGTCCTGTTCGGTACGCAACACGCCGCCGACACGGGGCGAGGCTTCGAGCAGGAGCGTCGTCCTGCCCGAACGCACGGCTCGCCACGCGGTGGCGAGCCCGCAGAGGCCCGCGCCCACGACGACCACGTCGACGATCGGGTCGTCGTTCACGGGTTGGCTTCGAGCACGAGGTCGGCGAGCACGTCGAGGAAATCCGCCCGGTCGTTGAGCGACGGCGCCCGACGCACGATGGCGATGCCGTTGGCCCGCGCGAGTTCGCCGTACTGGATGTCGATCTCGTAGAGCGTCTCGAAGTGGTCGGAAACGAAGCCCAGCGGCACGAAGAGGAGGGCTCTCACGCCCTCGCCCGCGAGCCGGACGATCGTCGCGTCGGTGTAGGGCTTGACCCAGGCGACGGGACCGACGCGACTCTGGAACGAGAGCGACGTCGGGACGTCGAGACCCTGCGCCACCAACTCTCGCGTGCGCTGGATCTGCCCCACGTACGGGTCTCCGCTCCGTTCGAAACTCTCGGGCAGCCCGTGGGCCGAGAAGAGCACGTGCGGCGATGCGACGCCCTCGGCTCGCATCGCGGCGATCCCCTCGTCGACGGTGCGGCGTACGGCCGCCACGTAGCCCGGGTGATCGTGATAGCCGCGGATCTCGGTGAATGGCGACGGCGTCGCGCTGCCGGCCAGCACGCGGCGGATCTCGCGGCTCGACGACTCGGTCGTCGCGCGGGACTCCTGCGGGTAGAGGGGCAGGTGGAAGAAGCGATCGCACCCCTGCGCGCGAAGCGTCGCGATCGCGTCGGTCGTGAAGGGCTTCCAATACCGCATGGCGACGGCGGTGGCGAAGCGCCCCGGGGCGCGGCGTTCGAGCACGCCCGCGAGGCCCTTCGCCTGATCGTCGGTCAGCCTCGGGAGCGGCGACGCGCCGCCGATCTTCGCGTAGTCCTTCGCGACCTTGGGCGCGCGGCTCTTCGAGATCCTGCGCGCCACGAAGCGGCGAAAGAACCCGGGCCGGATCGAGAGGATCAGTGGGTCCTCGAAGAGGTTGTAGAGAAAGGGCTCGATCGCCTCGGGGACGTCGGGACCGCCCAGATTGGAAAGGATGACGCCGGTGCGGGACATGGGGCTCACGATACGGAACGGCGAACCGGGGGCGCCTCGATGGTCGGTCGATTCAGACCGTACGTGAATAGCGCGGGGAGTCGGGCTTCCTCGACGACGTCGGCGCGTGCCCCAGGTGGGCGTCGAACACCATGCACACGTTGCGCACGAACAGGCGCCCGAGCGGCGAAAGACGGATGCCGTCGTCCGTGACGGCGACGATGCCGTCCTCGATCATCGGCGTCAGGCGCTCGATCTCGGCCGCATAGAACGCCCGCCACGGCGAGCGCCCGGACGATTCGAGGATCGGACGGGACACGCGTCCGTTGCACATCAGTTCCTGGATGATCGCGCCGCGCGCGCGATCGTCGTCGGTGCGCACGTAACCGCGTTCGACGGGATGGCGTCCGGCCGCGAGGTCGCGCTCCCACGCCGAGAGCGCGTGGCGGTTCTGAAGGTAGGTTCCGCCCGTGTCGCCGATCCCCGTCATGCCGAACGCGACCATGTCGGTCTTCGCCGCGGTGTGGAATCCCATGAAATTGCGATGGAGGTCGCCCGACGCGCGCGCCGTCGCCATCTCGTCGGCGGGCTTGGCGAAATGGTCGAGGCCTATGAAGTCGTATCCTGCCGAGACGAACGCTTCGACGCCCGCCTGGAAGAGCGCGAGGCGTTCGGCGGCCTTGGGCAGCGTCGCCTCGTCGATGCGGCGCTGGTGCGCCTTCAGCCACGGCACGTGCGCGTACCCGAAGAGCGCCACGCGGTCCGGGGACAGCATGGTCAGCACCGTGTCGAGGGTGCGGCGAAAGCCGTCGAGCGTCTGGAGGGGGAGCCCGTAGATCAAATCGACGTTTACGCTCGTAAAGCCCGCCTCGCGGCACGCGTCGACCAGCATCGACGTCTGTTCTCGGCTCTGGACGCGGTTGACGGCCGCCTGCACGTCGGGCTCGAAGTCCTGCACGCCGAACGAGACGCGCCGCCAGCCCAGGCGCGCGAGCGTCGTCACGTGAGCCCTCGAGGTGACCCGGGGATCGGCTTCGAGTGCCAACTCGGCACCGGGGAGGAACGTGAAGTGCTCGGTGACGAGTCCGTGGAGGCGTTCGAGTTCGTCGGGCGCGAAGAAGGTCGGCGTGCCGCCGCCCAGATGGAACTGCGCGACCTCGCGGGGACCGTTCGAGAGCGACTTCGCGGTCAGTGCGATGTCCTTCTCGAGCCCCTCGAGATACCGCGCGACGATCCCGTGCGAGCGGCTGATCACGACGTTGCAGCCGCAAAACGTGCACATCGACTCACAGAACGGGAGATGCGCGTAGAGCGAGAGCGGCGGCGCGTCGCGACCCCGGGCCCCGTAGACCGCGCGCGCCGTGTCGGCGTCGACGTTCTCGGTGAAGTGCGGCGCGGGCGGATAGCTCGTGTAGCGCGGTCCGGCCTTGTCGTACTTCGGAGTCAATTGAAGCGCGCGCGCGAGGTCGGTCCGGTCCGGCGGACGATCGGTCGGCGGGACGGGATGCGCGGCCTCGGTCACGCTCGACCTCCGCGCACACGATACGCCTGCGCGGCGCGCACGAAGGCGGCCGCGTGCTCGACGGGCACGTCGGGCAGGATGCCGTGGCCCAGGTTGACGAGGTGCGCGCGGCCGGCGGGCACGGAGTCGAGCATGTGAGCGACGGCCGCTTCGATCGCGGCCGGCGGCGCATAGAGGGCCGCCGGATCGAAGTTGCCCTGAAGTCGCACCTTCGAGCCCTCTCTCGCGTAGGCGGCGCCGAGGTCGGTGCGCCAATCGAGCGAGAGCGCCTCGACGCCCGTTGCGGCCGCCACGTCGAGAAGGGCGGCGGAGCCGATCCCGGGGAAGAGGATCATCGGCGGGCGGTCGGGGCCCAGACCGAGGACGACGCGGGCGACGGCGGGCGCGACGAGCGCACGGTAGTCGTCGGCGGTCAACAGCGCGCCCCAGGTGTCGAAGAGCATCAGCGCGTCGGCGCCGGCGGCGGCCTGATCGCGCAAGTAGGGGATCAAGGCGTCGGTTGCGCGGTCGAGGAGCGCGACGAACGTGGCTCGGTCTTCGGCCAGCAGGCGACGAACCGCGTTGAAGTCGCGACTGGTCCCGCCCTCGACCAGATACGCGCAGAGCGTGAAGGGAGCCGCCGAGAATCCGATGACGGCCTTCGACGCCGGCAGGGCCGCGCGGATCTTCGAGATCGCATCCATCGTCGGGCGCACGCGCGCGGCGTCGGGGGCATGGAGGATCTTCGCGTCGGAGGCGCTTCGGATGGGAGACGAGAGCTTGGGTCCGCCGTCGTCGAAGTGCACGGGGGCACCCATCGCGTCGGCGGTCAGGAGGATGTCGGCGAAGACGATCGCGGCGTCCACGTCGAAGCGAAGGACCGGTTCGAGGCTCACCTGGCACGCCAGATCGGCGTTGCGGCACAAATCGAGGAACGACGTCTTGGCGCGCACCGCGCGGTAGCCCGGGAGGTAGCGCCCGGCCTGGCGCATCATCCAGACGGGGAAGCGCTCGACGGGCTCGCCCAACAGCGCGCGGAGGAACAGCGGGCGCGTCACTTCGAGCCTCCGTCGCGCGCGGGCGAGCGCGGCGGCGGCTCGACGGGTCCGAGGCCGAAGACGTTCTCGAGGGCCTCGGGCGTCGGCAGCGTCGGATCCTCGTGCTCGGCGCCCTTCCTTACGCGCGCGGTGGGCGGGCGCAGGATGCGGTCGACGATGCGACGGGTCACCTCTTCGACGGCGGCGCGCATCGACGGCGTCGAGTCGGCCGGTAGACGGGCGAATTCCTCGGCGCGGATCTGCTCGGCCCAGGAGTGGAGCGATCGGATCGCGGGCGCCGCGCGTTGGGTGCGGCACCACGCCTTGAACTCGGCCAACTCCTCCGCCACGATCGATTCGGCGGCGGGGATGGCGTCCCGACGCACCTTCAGCGCCTCGTTCACCCAGCGTTCGATCGCCTCGAGATCGTGGAGGAACACGCCGGGAATGCGGCCGACGGCGGGGTCGACGCAGCGCGGCACGCCGAAGTCGAGGACGAGCAGCGGGTCGCGGCGGCGGTCGAGCGCCGCGGTGAAGGCGTCCCTTGCGATCACGTCGGCGCCACCTGCAAAGAGCGCGACATGGGCGTCATGGAGGTGCGTCGCCACGTCCGACAGGGGAACGGCGATCGCGCAGGGGAGCAGGCCCGCGAGGCGCTCCGCCGCTTCGAGCGAGCGGTTCGCGACGACGTACCTCCCGCCCTCGAGTGCGGTCAGCGACTTGGCGGCGAGCGTCGCCATCTCGCCCGCGCCGACGACCAGCACGGTTCTCTTCTCGAGGCCGCCGAACACGCGACGCACCGCTTCGTAGGCGGCGTGGCCGTGGGACACCGCGCCGCGCCCGAGACCCGTCTCGGTGCGTGTGCGCTTGCCCGTGCGCAACGCCGACGCCGCGAGGCGATCGAGCACGGAGCCGACCGCGTGGGTTTCGAGGCCGACGCGATGGGCTTCCTTCAGTTGCCCTTGAATCTCGCTCTCGCCCAGGATCGCCGACTCGAGCCCGGCCGCCACGCGGAGGAGGTGGCCGGCCGCCGTCTCGCCGAGTCGGCGGGAGTAGACGCCCAGTTCGTCGCCGGGTGCGCGCGGCAGGAGGCGCCTAAGCGTTGCGAGCGCGAGCGAAGTCGCGTCCGGCGCGTCCGTGACGGCGTAGACCTCCGTGCGATTGCACGTCGAGAGCACGAGCAC
>JANNRO010000032.1:0-2568 GCA_031401505.1 Planctomycetia bacterium | reverse complement strand
TCGGGTCGATGCCCCGGGAGGGCACGCTGCTCGTCGTCACCGGCGCGGGCATCAGCGTCGCGAGCGGCATCCCCACGTTCCGGGGCACCGATCCCGGCGCCATCTGGAAGCACGACGTCATGACGATGGGCACGAACGCGTTCTTCGAGGCCGATCCCGTCGAGTCGTGGCGCTGGTACCTCTCCCGCTTCGCGAGGGTCTTCGACGCGAAACCCAATCCGGCGCACGAGGCGCTCGCGACGCTCGAGCGACGGACGCTCGAACGCGGCGGTGATTTTCTCCTCGTCACGCAGAACGTGGACACGCTCCACGAGCAGGCCGGCTCCGAGCGTCTCGTCAAGGTCCACGGAAGCGCCGACCGCGCGCGGTGCACGCGATCGCGTTGCGCGTCGTCGGCGCCGTACGGCTCGCTGCCTCGTCCCGAGATGCAGATCGCGGAATTCCTGAACGATCCGCGGCTCGAGACCGTGCCGCGATGTCCCGACTGCCGCGCGCTCCTGCGTCAGCACGTGCTCTGGTTCGACGAGCGCTACGACTCGCACGTCGACTACCGATTCGACCTCGTACTCGACACCGCCGCCCGCGCCGAGCGCATCCTCTTCGTCGGCACGTCGTTCTCGGTCGGCGTCACGGACGCGATCGTCAACGTCGCGCGCGTCGTCGGCGCCGACGTGCTTTCGATCGACCCCTCGGACCACGCCGTTCCCTTCGGCGTCGAGCCGCTCAAGGCGAGAGCCGAGGACGTGCTGGTCGCGCTCGTGACGTAGGAGAACGTCGCGCCGCGGACTTCGGCGATCGTCAGCGAACGTCGGCGTCGAGTTCGATGCGCAGCTTCGAGCCGCCGATCACGACCATCCGCCCCGTCACCGCGTGATCGGCGAGCGAGGCGAACAGCCCCATCGGACCGAGCGCCGCGTTGCCGAGCAGGCGCTGCAGCGCGATCTTCGCGACCGTGAACGTCGCGACCTCGATCCGTCCGGCCGAGTCCCCGGGTGTCGAGCGCGCATGCGTCGTGACGGTCGCCTGTGCCTTCGCGCGTGCGACGTCGGCCTTCGGGCCGATGACCGTCACGAGCAGGTTGGCGTCCGACGTCGCGCCGACCGGAAGAAACGTCGATCGCTCGGCGGGCGAGCCGTAGACCGTCGTCAACGCGGCGGACCCGGCTGAATACACGACGGGACCCGCGTCCGACGGCTCGGTTCGGCCGAGCGTCGCCAGGTCGGGGAACGCTTCTTTCGGTGCGGCGAGCGCGACGTTCCACGAAGCCAGCGGACTGTCCGCGATCTCGGCCCACGCCGACCAGGAGCCCGCCGCGTCGAGGCGGAGTGCCTTGAACTCGCCGGCGGCCGACGCTTCGGGCCAATGGAGCCCGGCGTATCCGAGCACGTAGACGAAGATGCGCCGTCCTTGCGCGCCACGCACGTGGAGCGATGCCTCGAGCGTCGAGGGCATCGACACCTCGAGATCGTCCGCGGGATCGGGCTTCGCCGCCGCGATCACCGATCGCAACTCCTTCGCGTCCTCGGCGGGTTCGAGTTCGACGACGACCCGCGTCGGAAACGAGCGCAGCGTCACCCGGGACCAGGCGTTGCGGACGAACGGCACGCGACCGGTCTTCGCGACCCTCAAGACCGGTGTTCCCGCCTCGTCGGTGCTCACGACCGCCGACGCCGGATCGAATCCGAGCGCCACCAGCACGCTCGCGAACGGCTCGTTCGCCGCCTGATCGGGCCGCGACGCGAAATCGACGAAAGCCGGCCAGTTGGCCGTCACGCACCAGTCTTCGCCTTCGGACGGCGGGAGCGGCGTCCAGAACGATCCCGCATCGCGCACGACCCGGCGGTCGGCGCAGGACGCCGCCCAGTCGCCGTGGATCTCGAGGTGCCGCGCGTGCCGCGCGTGCCGCTCGACCAACGTCGGATCGCGGAACTTCGCCCGGAGCGCGTCCCCGTCCTTCACCGGCAGGATGACGAGTTTGGACTCCACGAAGCCGTCGAACGGAAGCAAGGCCTGCACGATCGGGCGGGAACGGTCGACTCCGGGCAACCCCGGAATGTTCAAGTCGGCGCCGAGTGAGGCGGAGGCGGCCGCGACCGTCTTGCCTTGCGCCGCGAGCGACTCGAAGTCGGTGGTGTCGTTGCCCACCCGATCGTACGTGTCGACGTCCTTCCAACGCTGGGCGAGGATCGCATCGCCCGGCACCATCGTTTCGAGCGAGGGGTCGTGCCCGAGTGCCCAGCGCACGCCCGCATAGGCGAGTGCGACGAGGAGCGGGATCGCCGTCCACGGCACACGGACGCGGTGCGCGGGCGAAGGGGAGAGGGCGTTCGTCGGAGGATTCGACATGTGCGTACGGGATGTGCGTCGAGGAACGATCCGGACCGCGCCCACCGGATGGTATCCGCAACCGGCCGATCGGCTCCCGACCCGGGGTACCCTTCTGCGTCCGTGATCCCGATCGTCACCCGCGCCCTGTTCGACGCCTTCGTCTTCGATCTCGACGGCACGCTGCTCGACGGCCACGCGCGTCTCTCCGATCGCACCGCCCGCGCCGTGCGGGCGCTCGTC
>JANNRO010000031.1:0-3236 GCA_031401505.1 Planctomycetia bacterium | reverse complement strand
CTCGACGTCACGGGGTTCGACATCTCGACGACCGCCATCGAGTGGGCGAAGAAACTCCATCCGGGCTCGACGGTCCACTACGAGACACAGGACCTCTTCGCCCTTCCGGCATCGTGGCGCGAGCGCTACGATCTGGTCGTCGAGGTCTACACGCTCCAGGCGCTGCCACAGAAAGCGCGCATCGCGGCCGCGGCGGCGAACCGATCGCTGGTCGCGCCCGACGGCACGTGGTTCATCTACACCCGCCTGCGCGACGACGGCCCGGACGCGCCGCCATTGGTCGAAACCGAGTCGGGGCCGCCGTGGCCCCTCGGCCGCCTCGAGTTGGCTCGCTTCGTCGACGGGCTGTTCGCCGACGCGCCGCTCGTCGAAGCGCCCGACCCCGTCGATCCGCAGGTCGTGCGGTCCCACGGCACGTGGCGTCGGAATCTTGGCCCCGGCGCCTCGTAGCCGCCTCGGTCTCCTCTATCTCCCGGCGGCCAACCGGCGCGCGCGGCGGCTGTCGGTCCCGTCGAGGATCACGAGGCGGGCGGCATCACGCGCTTCGGCGGCGCGGCCGGCCGCGAGCAGCAGTTCGGCGGCGTCCAGCCGCAGGATCGGGTCCTCCGCCCGCCGTTCGAGCACGCCGCGCGCAATGTCGCCCGCCTGCTTCTTGTCGCCGTACGCGAGGAACGCGTAGCCGGCCTCGATGGTCGCCTCGTCGCGCAGACGGGCGACGAGACGGGCGGCGGGATCGGCGCGCGCCGCTTCGGCGAAGAACCGAGCCGCCACACCGAAGTCTCGTTCGACCCACGAGGCCAGTCCGCCGAGAAGAGGAGCCTGTTTCGCCGCCTCGGCGAGGAATTCTCGCGACGCAAGGCCGCCGTCGAGCAACGAAGTTCCGGCCGTTCGCTCGGTACCCAGCCGATGGGCGAACGTGGCGCCGTCGACCGAACCGGACGTTCGACCGCATCGAAACTCGAGCAACAGCCGATCGTCCGTATTGAGTTCGCTGCCGCCGGTCAGAAGTTCGAATCCACCGGGACCGCGGGAGAGGAGGGCGAGCAGGCCTCCGGGCGCGCGCAACCCCAGTCTTGCGAGCTCCGCCCCGGCGGGCCCTGCGAGCTGCATACGGAGTCGATCCTCGTCGAGTCGCAGCGGCGAGGACGTACCGACGAGGATGCCGTCCGCTCCGGCCACGAAGAGGTAGGGTGACGCGAACACGGCGGCGAACGTGCGCAGTACGAGGCGCACGTCGGCTTCGGCCATCTGTGCGATCGGCAGCCATTGACAGAAAATCCCGCCGGGTGCGAGGTGCGTGGCGACCGATCGATAGGCCTCGAGCGAGTAGAGCGACGCGCTGCCCGCGATCGCCGGGTGGATCGGGTCCGTCGTCACGACGTCGAAGCGACCGCCCGCGTCGACGAGTCCGCGGCGGCCATCGACGAGTTCGAGCCGCCCACCATCAGGCACGCCGCCGCCGTCGGCGACCATCCGCTTTGCCGCGTCGGCGACGGCCGGTTCCAGTTCGAAGATCCATTCCTCCTTCGGCGTCCACGCGGCGACGGCCTGCGCCGTGAAACCGGCACCGAGCCCGATGACCGCGACGCGATCAATCGGCTCCCCCGACCCCGCACGCAACGCCATCGGCAGGTGAGCGAGCAACGCGAGATGAAGGCGGTCGGTCGGCCCCGTGGACGACTCGATGCTCCCGTCCACCCAGAATTCGTGGCGACCGTCGCGATCCCGCACGACGACGGTCGAGATCGCACCTTCACGGAAGTACACGATCTCGGCGTCGGCCGGGTCGTAGGCGCCGGGGTCGTAGAGCACGCCGATCCCGTCGCGCAGCGCGTCGTCTTCGACGGCCCCGAACACGGGCGCGACGAGCAGCAGCGCGCCGATCCCGAGCGCGACGGGCGCCGGCCGGCCGCGGGTGACCAGCGAGGCACAGACGAGATAGAGTCCCCCCGCGCCCCGAAGCACGGCCGCGGTCCCGACCGCGGGGATCCAGATGAGAGCCGAAACCAGCGCCGACATCGCGGCCCCGGCGCAGTTGGCGGCCGTCAACGCGCCCGTCGCGCGCCCGGCGTCGTGTTCGTGCGGCGACGCGAGGCGGAGGCACCACGCGAGGAGCGCGGAACCGAGGATCGTGGACGGGAGCACGAGGATCGCCGCGGCGAGCGCGCGAATCGCGAGCAGGTGGAGTGAAGACCCGCCCGCCGAACCGAGCCGACTGGCGGCTAAGCGCCCGACGTCGTCGACGAAGCCGGGGAGGAGGACGGCGGGAGCGGCGGCCAACGCGGCAAAGATCAACGCCCCATTTCGACCGCTCGCGCGTCGCCGAGGTCCGAAGATCCACGGTCCGATCGCCATCGCGAGCAGGTGAATGGCGAGCACCGACGCGAAGACCTGGTACGTCGATCCGAGCACGACGGTCAGCCGTCGAATCCACGCGATCTGGATGGCGAGACCGGCCGCGCCGGCCAGCGCCGATGCGACGAGGAGTCGCCGATCGACGGTCGATGACGCGCCGTCGTCCCGCGGCGGGGCCCGTCGCATGGGCGTGGCGGGAAGGAGCAGCGCGAGGAGCGCGACCACGCCTTGCGCGGCGGCGGCGACGCGGAGTGCGCCGCGGTTCCCCAACGCTTCGAGCAGAAACGCCGTCGCGGCGAAGACGCCGAGGACGGCGCCCAACGTGTTCCAGCCATAGAGGCGACGGAACACCGGCGCGACGCGTTCGCGTTCGGGCGCGAGCGCCCGGACGGCGGCGGGGAGCGAGGCCCCCATCGGCGTCGCGGCGATCGTGACGAAGAACGTCGCAGTCAGGACGGCGAGCGTGCCTCGCAACGAGGACGCGGCTTCGATGGCGAAGGGGATCGCGAGCGCCACGAGCGCGGCCGCGCCCTCGGCGACGGCCAGAACACGCGACGGGACCCGCGTCCGATCGGCCGCGATGCCGCCCACGTAGGCGCCGATCGTGAACCCGAGCAGGGCGCCGGCCGAGACGACGGCCGCGGGCGCGACACCGGCGCCCAGCCACGGGACGAGGAGTCGGAACCACACGGTCTCGTGCACCAGCGCCGCGGCGCCGAGCAGCACGAGCAGCACGGAGAGCGCCGCCTCGCGGCGGACGCCGCGCGCGGACATGACGGAGAGCGGCTCGGGTGCAGCCACGGCGTCAGCATGCCGCAGCCACGCCCATTTCGCGCATCCCGATCACCGCCGATCGGGGTCTGACCCCGATCGGCGGTGAT
>JANNRO010000030.1:0-2844 GCA_031401505.1 Planctomycetia bacterium | reverse complement strand
CGCTCGCGGTCGTGACCGCGTGGCGGTGGCGCTGGCTCGTACTGGCGCTCGGGCTCGTGCTTTCCGCCGCGGCCGCGGTTCGATACACGCTGTACGGGATCTTCTTCAATCTCGTCGTCCCGGGTGCCACCGGCGGCGACGTCGTGAAGGCCTACTACGCCGCGAAGCACACCGGCGTGCCGACGAAGGCCGTGGTGTCGGTCTTCGTCGATCGAGCGGTAGGCCTCTTCGCCCTCGTGCTCTTCGCCGGCGTGATCTTGTTCTCGTCACCGAGTCGCGAGGGGTGGGCCGCGCCGCGATTGCTCGTCGCCATCGTGCTCGCCGGTGCGGTCGTCGGTGGCGTCCTCGTGCTCTCCCGGCGCATTCGTCGGGTGCTCGGGCTCTCGTCGCTGTTCGCGAAACTCCCGTTCCAACACGTCTGGCGCGAAGTCGACGCGGCGTTCACGCTTTATCGACGACGCCCCGGCGCCCTCGGGCTGGGCCTTCTGGTCTCGCTCGCCAACCACGCGGGCACCGCCGTCCTCGCGTTCGTCCTGGCGCGCGCGCTGGGGCTCTCGGTCGTCCGTCTCTCCGACTGTCTCGCGCTCGTGCCGGTGACGGGCCTGCTCTGTGCGATCCCGCTGTTGCCCGGCGGATGGGGCGTCGGCGAGTTGGCGTTCGCGTACTTCTTCGCACCCGTGGGCGTGGCTCCTTCGGAAGCCGTGGCGCTCTCCGTGGTGCTCCGTCTCGCCGTCCTGACCTCGGGGTTGCCCGGAGGCGTCCTCTGGTTGGTCTCACGCAACCACGTGCGAAGAGCCGACATGGCGGCCGAGGTCGCGGCGGCCGAGCAGGCCGTCGGGTCGTAGCGATCGTGGAACTTCCGGTGGCGCGCACCGTCTCCGTCCGCCCTTCCTTCGGAGCCGCTTCCGATCATCACCGTGACCCGGTTCGTCTCCGTCCGCCCTTTCTTCGGAACCTCTTTCGAGAATTATCGTGACCAACCCGGCCTCTCGCGCGTGTGACTTGCTGGTCGTGGGCACCGTCGCCCTCGACGACGTGGCAACGCCCGCGGGCGAGGCGAAGGCCGTGCTCGGGGGCAGCGCCACGTACTTCTCCGTGGCCGCGTCCCTGTTCACGCGCGTAGGCCTCGTGGGGGTCGTGGGCGAGGACTTTCCCCGCCCCTTCCGCGAGATGCTCGCCGGACGCGACATCGACCTGTCGGGGCTCGAAACCGCCCCGGGAAAGACGTTTCATTGGTCCGGTCGCTACGACGGCGCGATGAACTCGGCGACCACGCTGGTCACCGATCTGAACGTGCTCGCACGCTTTTCCCCGTCACTGCCGCCGACGTTTCGGCGCGCGCCGTTCGTCTTCCTCGCCAACACCGCGCCGACCATCCAATCGGCCGTGCTCTCGCAACTCTCGACGCCGAAGCTGGTCGTGGCCGACACCATGAACCTGTGGATCGACTCCGCGCGCCCGGCCCTCCTCGAGGTCCTTCGAAGGGTCGACGGGCTTCTGGTCAACGACGAGGAGGCTCGCAGCCTCGCGGGTGCTCGCAACCTCGTGGCGGCCGGCAAGAAACTGCTCGGCATGGGGCCGAAGTTCATTATCGTGAAGAAGGGCGAGCACGGCGCCTTCCTCTTCGCGAAGGATCGAAGTTTCGCGCTGCCTTCCTATCCGTTGGAAGACGTCCGCGACCCGACGGGGGCCGGCGATTCGTTCGCGGGAGGTTTGCTCGGTGCGTTGGCCGCGTCGGGTGGAACGTCGACCAACGACGTGATCCGCGCGATGGTCTACGGGACCGTGACCGCGTCGTTCGCCGTCTCGACGTTCAGCCTCGACGGGCTGGTCAAAGTGACCCGATCCGCGGTCGAAGCGCGCGCCGAGGAACTGCGCCGGTTTCTCTCGATGTAGTCGGCGTCGCGGCGGTGGGGGGAACCGGCGAACCGGCGAACCGGCGAACCGGCGTCGGACGCGGGCCCCGTCCCCGATTCGGCGTGACGAAGGGACGCTGGGCTCGCCGCATCGTTCGGCGGCCGTCCTTCCCCCCGAGTACACCCATTGGTGCATCCATCCATGGTGAAACTAGGGGTGGCGGCGGCGGTGCGCAACGCGCTCGCCGAGTTCCCGGTCGGGGAAGAGGGGGGAAGAGATCGGGCGCAAAAGAATCGTGCTTGACAAGCCGATACAAACAAGGTACGAACATCGCGTCAGCCTGTCGGAGTCCGCCTCTACCGTGTCACCCGCACCGCTCGCCGTTCGCCCGATTCGTGCCACCCACGGTCGCTCCGTCCTGAGCCGTTCCGCCCGCAGCCGTTCCGCCCGCAGCAGTTCCGCCAGCAGCAGCGCCGCCCGTAGCAGTTCCGCCAGCAGCAGTTCCGCCCGCAGCGGCCCCATCGTCAATCGTTTCCATCAACCAAGTCCGCACGAAGTTTCGAACGTAAGAAGGAGTTTCGAGTCCATGGTCGCACCGAGTTCCTCGTCCGTGTCTGCTCCGAAGGCCTCTCCGCCCATCGCCAACGTGAAAGGCGTCTCGGCTGCGGCCGCCGCCAAGTCCGAATCGCCCCCGAAGTCGGAAACCCCGAAGTCAGATTCATCGAAGCCCGAGTCATCGAAGCCCGAGTCGCGACCGTCTGCGACGAATGCTCCGATTTCGACGGGCGCCCCGGCGATCGCCCCCTCCGGTTCCCCCTCCGGTTCCCCCTCCAGTGGGCCGGCCGCTGCGCCGCCGGTTTCCGAGAAGGCGGCTGCGCAAAAGGTCGCCGCGCTCGACACGGCGTTGGGCCTCATCGAGAAGGCCTACGGCAAGGGCACGATCATGCGGCTGGGCAAGATGCCCGGTGTCGAAATCCAGGGGATCTC
>JANNRO010000029.1:0-2049 GCA_031401505.1 Planctomycetia bacterium | reverse complement strand
ATCGCACATCGGCTGCCGTACGTCCGCTGCTACGCGAGACACATCGTCATCACCTCCAACAAGAGCCCGGCCTGGATCAAGCCGAACCAGCGAAAGCCGGAGGACGCGCAGAAGCTCGCAGAAGACGCACTCGAGCGCCTTCGTCGCGAGCCTCAAGCGTGGAACGAACTCTGCCGCAAGGTCTCCGAAGAGCCCGTCTCGAAGGACATCGGCGGATTCGTGGGCGACCTCTCGAACGCCGTGAACCCGGACCGGCGGTCGCTGGTCCCCGAATTCGAGCTGGCCGTGTGGGGATTGAAGCCGGGCGAGACCAGCGACCTCGTCGACACGCGGCTGGGTATCCACATCTTCCGTCGGGACGACTGAGCGCGACGGTCATACGGGCGACGGGGCGGACGGGCGACGGGGCGGACGGGGAGGGGCGGCGGGGAGGGACGGCCGCCCGAACCCGTGCACGAAGGGAGAACGCGCCCGGCGGACGACGACGGGTACACTTTCCCCGGGCACGACTCGGAACGCAGGTCTCTGCCTCCCCCACCCTCGGAGTTCTCCGCTTTGGCCACCCCGTCGAGCCTTCGCCGCATCGCCCGCCTCGCCGCCGACCTCGAACGCGACATGAAGGCAGGAGGAATGGGCTATCCGTGGAAGGCGCTCTTCAAGACGAACGCCATCCTCGTGCGCCTCATCTCGCTCCTCGCCCACCACATGGCCGAGGAGGCCTCGGCAAAATCCGGCGTCGTGATGCGGGAACCGCGCCCGCGACGGACACGTGTCGCGATCAATCTCGACCGGGACGAGTAGCACCCGCGCAGGCGGCGCCCGTCAGAGCAGCCAGAGCACCGCGGCCGCGAGCGCGATGCGGTACCAGGCGAACGGCACGAGCGTCGACCGCGCAAGGATCGCGGTGAACGCTCGGACGGCAAGCGTCGCGGAAAGCGCGGCGACGACGAACCCGACCGCGACGAGCCCCAGCGTATCGCTCGTCAGAAGCTCCCGATGTGACACCAGTTCGTAGCCCGAAACGGCGAAGAGGATCGGGGCACCGAGGAGAAAGCTGAACTCCGCGGCCCCTCGGCGCGAGAGCCCGAGCAGCATGCCGCCCGCGATCGTGGCGGCCGAACGGGATATGCCGGGCCAGAATGCCAGACATTGAAAGAGCCCGACGCCGAGCGCGATCCTGGGCGTCAACTGGTCGACGGTGAACGTGCCCTTGTCGCCGCGGAGCCACTCGAGCAGCAGCAATGCGACGCCGCCCGTCGCGAGCGCCAGCGCGACGTACATCGGGGTGCGCAACTCGTGGATGTGGTGTCGGAGGGCATACCCGACGACGAGTGCCGGGAGGACGCCGAGCGCGAGGGCGACCAGGCCTCGACGGCCCGAAAACGTTCCCTCGACGCCGGGTCGGAGGAGGCTGACGAACCGCCGTCGGTAGAGGCCGAGCACGGCGAGCATGGCACCCGACTGGATGACGATGTCGAACAGTTCGGCCCTGCCCTCCCCGAGCGACGGCAGCAGGCGGGACGCGAGGATCAGATGGCCGGTGGACGAGATCGGGAGGAACTCGGTCACGCCTTCGACGAGCCCCAGGATGATGGCAACCCAGAGGAGAGGCATGGCGGGGTAGCGAGACCTCGGGGGGATCCGAGCGCCGTGTCGGCGTCCGGTTCGGGCATATTGGGGCCAAGCTCCGCGCCCCGGTAGCTCAATCGGCTAGAGCACGGGATTTCTAATCCCGCGGTTGGAGGTTCGATTCCTCCTCGGGGCGCCACCCTTACCGGTCGTTTTCGCGTAGATTGGCGGGTGTAGGGCCAGAATCAGAAGAGTGCTTCCGTGTGCCCTCGTGTGCCCTCGCGTGCCCTCGCGTTCCCTCGCGTTCCGAAGAGTGCCCCTTTTTTGAGGTCGAAGGGGCGCCAGAGTGGGCGCCGGATTCCGGCCCTGGCTGAGCCGCACACCCGCCCTGGCGCTGCGACCCTCGCCGCCGGTGATGGGGATGGCCTGGCCCGTTCGGGCGGTCCGCCGACCAGGTGTTGAGCAACGCCCCCACGGAGG
>JANNRO010000028.1:0-8022 GCA_031401505.1 Planctomycetia bacterium | reverse complement strand
CGAACTCCTTCGCCAACTTGGGTGCAGACCTCACACTTGCGAAGTTGGACGAGATGATCCAGCGCGTTCGTCCGTGGGATGGCGACACGTCTCGCGCGTTCGTGATGAACCGAGGCCGCTACGCAAAGGTCACGGCGCTCGCACACGCGGCTGGCTTCGACCTGACGTTCCTGCCTGATCGCGTCCTCGGCAAGCCCGTAGCGCACTACATGGGGATCCCGATCCTTGTATCGGACTTCATCAACGACGACGAGACCGACACGAAGACGTCGATCTACTTGGTCGTGCTCGGCACCCGCGAGGGCGAGTCGCAGCTCGGCGGACTCGTTTGGTTCTACAACCAAGACACCGGCCCCGGCATCCGCGTCGATGGACCCCACCGCTCGTCAGGGACGACTGATCTCCTCTTCGCGACGCTCGAACTCAATATCGGCTTCGCCTCGCTCTCGGTCGGGAGCGTGCTGCGCCTTTCGGGCGTTGGACTGACATAGCCTACAGCGTCGCGGACCGGAGCGCCCGCCATGAAGTCGAACTTCGAACTAGACATGTCGGATCAGAAGCCGACGCAACGCCTCGGGGAATCGAATGCGGAATTTCGGCAACGCGAGTTGTCGTGGCTCGTAGGGCGCGCGAATCCGACGACCGTTCCGACCGGAATCGTCGGAGTCCCCTCGCCTACCTACAAGTACGGGGGCGTCGGGAGTCCGGCTCTCGGGGGATTTCAGCTGGAACGTTCCGGGGCCCTCCCGCCTCCGTCATATTCGAAACCAGCCGCTCCGTCAGCGCCGCCGTTGCCTGAACTCGCGCCGTCGCCGCCATATCAGCCAGGCGATCCTGTCGACCCGGCCTACGACTATCAACGAGGTTGGCCCGTAGGGTCGGTCGACGGAGGACCCGCGCCCACGGGAAGCGGGGGCTCGTACGCGGTTGCTTCGACCGGACCGTTTGCGGGACCGACGGGTTCAATCGGCGGCGGGCTCCGGGCGCCCCGGGATGCGGCTCCCGCGGAAATCGGGCGTGAACTCACGCTATTGGCAACGGGTTTCGATCTGGCGTGGGGCGCTCCGCCGAGCCTGCCCGGGCTCAACTGGAACACGGCAAGGCTCGTCTACGAGGGATCGACGCCGGCTGGCGTGCCCGACGGGATGGACCGGGGTGCGCTCGTCGGGATGAAGGGTCACGAGGGACTCTATCTCCAGGCCGTCCGGAACTCCGAGTGGTCGCAACGCTGGGTGCGCGTGTTCACGCCGTTCCCAACCACATTCCGCCCCTACCAGATCCTCTCGCGAACCGAGTCCGACGCAATCGACCGAGAGATCGGTACGGCGTCGATGTCGTACATTCAGGGGGCCTACGCCCGCGAGTCACTCAATCGAAGGGCTGCCGTTGTACCGTCAATTCGAACTCCGAAGTCGGGACCTGCTTCCGCGTACGTGTGGGTGCCGGCGTCCATGCTTCCGTCGGGCATGCCAATCTCTGGGTACAGCGAAGTCCCTGTGCCGCGAGCTGATTACTACTCTGGCGTCTGGAAGTCTCCTGGCTACCGGCCAGGTATTCCGCTTCCGCCAGGGTACGAGCGTGTCGCCTTCGTGCCTCCCACTCCTTATGCAGGACCCCTGCTGAAGCAATAGGACTCGGAACGCAGCGCGGATCGGACAACGAGAATATGACCATCAACGCTCAGCACAGCAACGCATCGGGACGTGCGGGGCCCGTCGCGGGCCCGGCGACTAGCGAAGGCGTATCATTCGATCCGTCAACCGAAGTCCTCTTGCCGGCCAAGTTCGTTCCGCCTCACTTGGCCTCGAGGATTCGCGGCGGTTTCCTAAAGATATCCATCGCTAGCTACCTCGACGGGAGTTGGTTGACTGCAGGCACAGCTAGCGGTGCCGCGCAGCAAGCGTCCAAGAATTCGGGCGGAGAATCATCGGCGGCGGCGAGAAGCCGGGTAGCGCCTGTTCAGTCGAGAGCGGACGTCGCCACAACAGGCGGCTCGTTCCCGGCGCCTCCATTGGCTGGAGTGGGCACGGGAGCAAGAGGCGGGAGCATCCCAGACTACGGCGGGAAGTGGGTCAATCCAGTCCCGCTCGACAGTGAGGCGAACGGCGGGATCTCGCAAGGCGGACCGGTCCCGGGAGGCTCGCAGAGCGGGGGGGGCGGGCGATTGAGTGGCCCCGGTATCCCAGACTTCGGGGGGAAGTGGGTGAATCCGCGACCCATGAATCCCGGGGATCTCGGACCGGACGACGGGGAGATTCCGCCCGTTGTCCCGCCCCCTCCGACCGGCGGGGGAGGAAGCACGGGCGGCGGTGGCGTCATTGGGGGGCCTGGCGTTTTTACCGGTCCATTTACCAATCGCGAAGAGACCGAAACGCGCGTCGTGACGAGAGAGCGAGGAAAGTGCCTACTGACGATGCAGCCTGGGCCGAACGACAAGACCAAGGAGAATTTCGCCGGCCTCCGCGTGTACCTGGGAGCGGCGACGTGGCATGAAGGTCAGATATTTCCCATTCGGAGAGAACTGACCTCCCCTGACGCGAGTGCAGTGAGCCGGAAGCCGAACAAGGGAGCGGAGTTCACACTGCCTATACGACCAGGGGGCTCGGTAACGCTAGCCGCGTGGGCGCGCTCTCGATTCTATGTACAGCAGACCTGTGAGTGCACTCGAGCATGTACCTATAAACATGTCATCGACTCCAATACTTCTACTTCGTGGAGTGTGCGAGCGGATGCGGATTCAGTTGGGCAGCCGAAGGGACGATTCACTAGCCGACACCGAGATGGGGGAATCATCCGCGCGCAGAGCGGTTTGCCGCCCGCAGGGACTCCTGCCGAACGCGTTCGCGGCGAGGATGAGTCTGGTGGGCTAATCACGTACGATAGCCAGTATGTCTTGTACGTACCGCCTCCCCTCGACCCCGGTGACAGTTACCATGAAATGATCAGTCTTACGGTCAAGGACATCGATCGTCCTTGGGCGTACGATGGTCAGAGTGGCGCCTCATTCGACATTAGTGTGTCTGGGAGCCGAACCAAGGAGCATCCAGACCGGGTGTTGATTACAATGATCATCTTCGCGTCTCGTTCATATCGTAAGGTCCCTGGCGGTCCGCCGAAGCGATATCCCGATGAGTTTGATGCTGCACTAGCGAAACCGATTGACGCCGGTGATTGCCAGTGCAAGCGGGAGTTCGACTGGACGCCGAGCCATGGACAGATTGTCCCAACAGGAGTGTTCTTGGGTACGAAGGAGCATCACTTTCGAGCTGGCTATACTTACGTCGATTCTTTTGGGATTGGTGACAAGCAGACTCTAAGCATGAACTGCCCCCCCCTAGACCAGGACTGTGATCCTCCTGAACCTCCGCCGGAATTCAAGCCGCGTGACACTGGCGGAAACAAGATGTACGAGTGGAAGAGCAATCCATTCGAGGTCTCTTTCGGGATTCCCGAGAGACGATTGTGGGGCAGGGGTGGGGAGGAAAGGACGCTCGTTCCTCGGGACACCATGCTGCCAGCTGTGATTCGGAGCTTCATGGATCGAGCGCTCGTCACCGATGTAGTTCCTGAACGCACGTCGAGCGGGGGAGATGCGCTCTCCGAGGAGGCAAAGGGATCACCTGGGTTTGCTTGGCGAATCCCTTGGTTCAACACCGGGAGTGTGAATGCTACTGTCGGGATCAGGGTACTGGACCCAAAGTCGGGTCTTCCGATCGGAATCAGTCCGGTGATCGCAAATGTGTACCTGGAACCTGGTCCCCCTCCTGGCGCCATAGTGATCTTCTTTTCCGATTCAGGGTTCACGTTGACGCCCTCGGACGTCATTTGGGATCACGTCAGACACAAAGTTGATTCGATGTTCATTGAGGGAAATCCGTCGAATGAAGGAGTTCGCGACTCAGTGTCCAGTTGTATGCGCCGATACTCGTCGCTCGTGACTCCAACAGTTGCTACATCGCAAAACGCGGACTGGTGGGTCGTGCAGTACGCCAAGAGAGTGTCAGAAACGAAAGTGAAGATGCCGGATTCATCGGATCCTACGGACCGTGAGGTGCCCGAAGACCAAGAGGATGTTCCTGACTACAAGGCCGCTGGCGTCCGGGCATACGCCGAAAAGAGGGGGTCTTTTGCCCCACAAGAGTCCGTAGTCGGCGCCATGCAAGCTGTTATCTCGTTGCGCGATAGCGTGTACGCAACCGGTTGGGCACCTCCACTGATCATCTGTGGTCAAGGAGTCGGTGCCAGCAGTGCGGCGGTCGTCTCCCGCTTGCTCGACCAAGCCGGCGTGGCGATCGATCTGATGATCCTAGTCGATCCTACCCCAGCGTGCGTGGTGAGTCTTACTGATGGAGAGAGAGCCGCGATGGCACGTTTGTGCGATGCGAATGACAGTGAGAGCTCATATGACAACCTTGAGCCGTACCTAAATGGAATGAAGCCAATGGTCGGAGGAAATGTTACAAGGCTTGTTCAGATAATTCCCAAAAAGAACCTGTCGCACCCTGTCACATGGCTGTCGAGTCCATTTCGTATCAGTGGCGCTGATGCCTCCGACGCCGACCGTCAGGTGCGCAAGTGGTATGTGGCCACGGGAGATGCCAGGAGGTCAGTGTTTGAGAGTATCGATTCGGAACTCACCCGATTGGCTGAGCGACTCTTGGGAAAGGAGGAGGGCGGAATTCCGGCGGACCCGGTTCTCCCTGGGAACGCCGCGAGCAAGGTCATTTCGCCAGGTACCGAGGCTTTCGGTCCGAGCAGGGCGACGATCGAGCGAGTTGCTAGCGATGGGAGTCAATTCTATCGAGAGCGTAGAGGCGCGCTGGCGGAAGTTACGAAGCTCCTCGCCCGCCAACCCGGTATCCCGTCGTGTCCCGAAGACTTTGTCGCCAGGGAACTCCGAAGGCGGGGCGACGATGCAAGTGGAGGAAGTGATTTGGCTCCGATGCCCGATCGGAACAAGTGAGATCAACGTGTACCCGATTGAATACCCTTGGGAGTCAGGCCATGGCGAGCGAGAGTGATCGTTATCTATTGTTTGCATGGCTCTTAGGGTTCCTAATTGCAACGACGAGTTGCAGTTCGTGTTGTGTGCCGACAGCTAGGCAAGCACGCGACGTAGTGTCTTTGAGACGCTGTCCGACTCCGCCTAGTCAGTCGCGTCCGTCCCTCGATTGGAGCAGCGGCGTCAGTGCCGGAGGCGAGTCTCGAGGAGCGAGTGAGGCCGCCTCAGCGACGGAATGGTCGAACGGGTTCGGCATGCGGTTCGTTCTTGCTCCGGTATCACGACTGTCTGAATCCAAGCGGGATGACTCAGTTGTGCATGACGGTCGAGCCAGTGCGACGAGACAGTTATCCTCCCAGTTCTGGATTCAGGACCGGGAAGTGACGATTGATCAGTGGAACGCATTTGCGATGGCAACGGGCGTGGCAAAGAAGGCAGGTCTGGGGGAATTGCCAGTTGCATCTGTGTCGTATCCAGACGTGGCGGAGTTCATTGCTTGGCTGTCAACCGTGGAGGCGGTTCCGTATCGACTGCCGACGCTCGAGGAGTGGATGCAAGTCTGCGAGTTGAGGAGGCGTCGCGAGTGGACAATCGTTGAACTGGAACATGACGAGCGCGGAGTGCAGCTTGGGGGCCCGCATGTGGTCGGGACGCGCGGAGCGCCCGGCGAGGATATCTTCGATCTCGAAGGAAACGTGGCGGAGTGGACTTCAACGGTTGACGAGGAGTTCAATCGACGAGTGCAAGCAGAGTTGGCAGCGGAGGGACTGGGCCCGCTCACAATTGAGACTACGAGTCGCTACATTGCCGGTCGAGGATGGCGAGACGGTAGCCGCGTGGAGCCGTGCTTTCGCGGTCTGCTGCCGGGAGTGATACGTCGAGACGACACTGGATTCCGACTCGCTGTTGACTCAAGTGCTCCGTCGATGCGCCCTCGTGTACGCGCGGATGCGAGATAGACTTCGTCGTGCCTGATCAGGACGGCGTGGCGCCTTTCCAGCGTCCGTGCGACAGCTCATTCGGGCACTTCTAACTGACTTCCGACACCATTGCGGTCATTCGATGTCGCTTTTTGTCGTAACTCGTTGCGCCTGCTTGCGACGGCGTGTGCGGGCGCGCAGATGTAGTGCCGACACTTTTGTTTCAGGCAGTTTAGGATGACACTTGTTGCAGCGGCCAGGCGCGTACAAGGTCGTGCTCTATGCTGGCGCCGCGCCGCATCATCCGGCGGACGAGTCCGACTTCCTTCGGAGAGTTCAAGGGTGGTTCGGTGACTTGAGCCAGAGTGCCGAGCATAGTGCGGCAGGGATGGACGGTCGCGAGCCCAGGGTGGGGGGCGCGCCGCGAGCCGGCCTTGCGCGAGCCGTCGGATCGTGCATGCGGGGGCGCTTCGTTCACGCAAGGACGCGCAGGGGCGTGTCACAGGATAGGTACAGTGGCGAGCACAGTACCGTTCGCCGGATGGCGGTCTTGCGCCGGTGGCGGGGCTGTGAAACGCCCTTGACCGCGCCCGCCACAAGGGTTACGTTCGCTGGCGACGACGCCGAGCGGGCGTAGCTCAGTGGTAGAGCGTCAGCTTCCCAAGCTGAATGTCGAGGGTTCAAATCCCTTCGGCCGCTCCATACACAATTCGCCACCGCGACGCGTACGCGCGCAAATTTGGCGATTTGGTTGAAGTCAATCGCGCCGACCGTCGGCGACCACTTTGCCTCTGATTTGGCACGAAATGGAGGGGAACGGCAACGAGAGGACGCTGTGCCGGGGAGCGGGCCGGGGTGTGTGCATCTGCGCCGGCAATTGGCGACGCGGATTCGGAAGGGCCGTGTGACCGTCGTAGTCCTGAGTCGCGTATCACGCGCATGCGCCGAGATGTTCATTCTGACGACCGGCAGCCGCCGTGACGCACGAATCGGCGATCCTGGCTTGCGGCGGTTGTCCGCAACGTTGGGCTCGAGTTTGGACGATCGCGGGCCCGAGCCGAGGCCCGCGGAGTCGCCTCCAGGTGACGGGGAGCGCTTCGCGCCACCGGCTCGCGCGGCGGGGGAGGCTCACCGATGCGGCCTCGTAATCCGGTGCGAGGAATAGACTTGAGAGTCGAGGCGCAGATCCGCCAGACGGACTGTTACGGCCGGAGCGGCATCCAAGGGGCACTCGATCCTCGGGGATTTGCCGTCCACAGCGGCCCCGGGTGACGCCGATCTTTGAGTCGTTCCGCGTTCTGGGGTGATCGAGGACGCCGAAAGCGCGATCTACCGAGGTGACGGGCTCAAGAGAGCGCTTATGAAGCTCCGGCGACATCCAAGAATTGCGAGACTAGGCGCTGCGAACGGAAACGCGAACCGATGAGCATCACGACCTGGACGTTCCGATCCGAGTACTCGAGCGATCCAGGCGGAGCGGCAGCGCGCTTCTTGGGGTCCGCGCGGACTCTCGCGGCCGAAGTCGGATCAAAGTACCGCCTCCCGATCGACGACGCAGAAGACTTCTGCCAGGAGGCGTTCGTTCGAGCGGTAAGCCGAGATGGCGCCGCGCTCGGGCGAACCGATTGCGAGACCGATCTGACGGCGTGGATTCGGGGCGTCATCGAGAATTTGGCGAAGTCGAGGATTCGCGATCACATTCGGTCCCGAAGGGGTGGGCGACCTCAGGATCTCTCGCTACTGTCGGATCGCCGCGACGCACGTGCGGTCCTGCGACGCGCCCGTCTCAGAAGCCTCGTTGGAGGTTACGAGGGTCGCCTCACGCCGTCCGAACGGATTCCCTTCACGATGTTCCTGGCGGGACTCGAGTACTCGACTATCGGCAAACGACTCGGAGTCCGGTGGGAGACCGTTCGGGAGAGGATCGAACGGGCGTGGCGCGTGCTCGATCGGTCATCGGTAAGCGTTCTGTGAAGCACGGGCGCGGCGGTTTCGTTGACGTGGGATCCTCCGGGCACGGAGGTCTCGATGCCGCGCAGGTTGATGTCTCGTGAAGCTCGTGCCGAGGTCCTGGCGCTGAAGCGTCGGGATGACCTCTCG
>JANNRO010000027.1:0-14285 GCA_031401505.1 Planctomycetia bacterium | reverse complement strand
AGCGCCTTGGGCTCGAGGAACATCACGGGGTCGTTCTGGAAGATCGACGCGAGCAGCATGCCCTTCGCGTCGGCGGGCGTGGACGGCATCACGACGCGCAGGCCGGGCGTGTGGATGAAGTACGTCTCGGCCGACTGCGAGTGGTAGTGGCCGCCCTTGATGCCGCCGCCCGAGGGCGCGCGGATGACGACCGGGCAGGGGTATTCGCCGCCCGAGCGGTAGCGGAACTTCGCGATCTCGGACACGATCTGGTCGAAGCCCGGATAAATGAAGTCCAAGAACTGGATTTCAGGCACGGCTCGAAGCCCGTAGAGCGCCATGCCCGCCGCGGTGCCGAGGATGCCGCACTCGGACAGCGGCGTGTCCATCACGCGCATTTCGCCGTATTTCTCGAAGAGGCCGGCGGTGGCGCCGAAGACGCCGCCCTTCTTGCCGATGTCCTCGCCCAACATGACGACCTTGTCGTCCTTCGCCATCGCGATGTTCAACGCGTCGTTGATGGCGGCCAGCATCGTCATTTCGGGCATGCGCGGACTCCTACGGAAGCTCGAACTCGGGTCGGGTCGGGAATGGAAGGGAACGGAACCGAACGGAACGGAACGGGCGCGGGGAAGGGAAGGGCGATCGATCGGGCGACGGGACCGGCGTCCGACGATTGCCGTTAGAGCGGGAACTTCCCGCCGGAGTCTTCGATCGCGCCCGTGCGCTTGATTTGATCGAGGACCGAGTCGCGCTGCTCGACGAGGTGCGATGGGAGATTCTCGTAGACGTCGGAAAACATCGTCTCGACGGCGGGGGCCGGGGTCGCTTCGGCGGCCTCGACCGATTTCGCGATGTCGGCGTTGATTTCCTCGGTCATCGACTTTTCCCAGTCTTCCGTCCAGAGCTTCTTGCCCTTCAGATAGGCCTGAAAGCGCGCGATCGGGTCTTTCTTCTTCCACGACTCGAGCAACTCCGGCGCCTGATAGCGCTTGGGGTCGTCGGACGAGGAGTGAGGTCCGATGCGGAAGGTCACCGTCTCGATGAGCGTCGGCCCGTCACCCGAAAGCGCGCGCTTTCGCGCCTCGCTCGACGCCTGATAGACGGCCAGGACGTCGTTGCCGTCGACGCGCACGCCGGGCATCCCGTAGGCGATCGCCTTGTCGGCGAAGGTGGTGGACGCGGTTTGACACTCGACGGGGACCGAGATCGCCCAGTGGTTGTTCTCACAGATGAAGACGCACGGCGCCTTCCACACGCCCGCGAAGTTCATGCCCGCGTGGAACTCGCCCTCGGACGTGCCGCCGTCGCCGAAGTACGTCCACGTGCAGATTTTCTCGCCGCGAATCTGGGCCGCGCGTGCCGTGCCCGCGGCCTGCGTGATCTGGGTGCCGATGGGCGACGAGACCGAGACCATGTTCCAATCGCGCAGTGAGAAGTGGTTGGGCATCTGGCGACCCTTGACGATGTCGGTCGAGTTGCCCCAGAGTTGGTCGTAGAGCGTGCGCATCGGCACGCCGCGCAGGATCGCGATCGAGTGCGTGCGGTACGACGGGTAGATCCAGTCTTCCTTCGCGGCCGCATAGGCGGTGCCGATCTGGCTCGCTTCCTGTCCCATCGAGGGGACGAAGAAGCCGATGCGGCCCTGGCGCTGGAGGTTCATGCCGCGCGCGTCGAAGAGGCGCGTCGCGAGCATCGCGCGGTACATCGCGCGAAGATCGTCGGCGGTCAAACCCGCGGGGAGTTTCGTGGCCTTGGATGCGCTTTCGAGGACTTGGAGCATCTCGGGCATGGGGACTCCGGCCATCGACGGGGGGTGGGGGCGGCGGGGGAGGGTCTCGCGCGCAGTCCCAATCGACGGGCGGAGAATACGGCCCGAGGCGCGGTCCGTCCAAGGACGGGGGGAGAGCGGGGCGAAACAAAATGTATTGTACAAATATTTCGATTCGATCGGCTTGCGCCTGCCGCCCGGGTCGAGGGCTGCGTACGATGCCGATTCGACCGACCCTCCCGCGAGAGTGGCGGAACTGGCAGACGCGCCGGCCTTAGGAGCCGGTCCCCGTAAGGGGGTTGAGGGTTCGATTCCCTCCTCTCGCACCATCTTTGGGCCCGTCGGCACCGGGCGCCTTGCGCCGCAGGACGGCGAGGGATCCGCCCCAGCCGGCGCCTTGGAGGCGGACCCCGAGGACGTCGGGTTGGCGCCGGAGGTCGCAGGCCAGCGCGTCGATCTCGGGTGTGCTGGCGGCGAAGTCGTCCGAGAGGCTCTGGTGGCCTTCGTTCATCAGCCGACCGAGCGTTGCGCCGTCCGCCCCACGAATCGCATCGATCGCCCGCCTCACGCGCTCGATCTCGAAGACGACATGCCGGACCCGCATCCGCTCGGGTTCCCGAAGGGTTGACTCGAACTCCGAAAAGGCGGCGGGACCCACGTCCGCGAGCGAACGGATCTCGGGGCGAAGGGCGTGGATGGAAGCAAGACCGCGTTCCAATTCGAGGCGGCGCGCCGCGTACGGTGTGGCCGAGAGTTCGCGTTCGATTCCGGTGTCGTGCGCAATGGCGTCGAGATCGGCCGGCCAGGGCAACACTTCGTAGGCGAGCGTCGCGCAATCGAGCGCGATCGGTTGGCCTACGGCGCCGACCGCGCATGCGATCGGGTCCATCGCCCCGCAGGGCACGCCGGCGAACGTGTGCTCGATCTCCTCCACCCACGCGGCCAATTGCTTCGGCGTCGGCGGTTCGGAACCGGAGACGGCGAGGAACGCACGCAGGACGGCAACGATGTAGGCGGCCGACGACGCGAGGCCGCGTCGCGCGGGAAGGCTGGACGCGATGACGAGATCGACGCCCGGGAGTCGTCGGCCCTCGGCCGAGAGGACGGTCGCGGCCCCACGCACGAAGTCGGCGAAGTGCCGGCCGCACTTTCCCGGTCGCTCGAGGGGGAAGCGGTCGCCCGCGTTCTCGTCGAGCGCGACCATCCGCACGGCGCGGTCAGGACGGGGGCCGTACGCGACGACGACGCCCTCGCGCAGCGCCATGGGCAGAACGACGCCGCCTTGATGGTCGACGTGCTCTCCGAGCAGATTCAACCGCCCGGGCGCGAACGTGAACCCCGCCGGGTTTGCATCGAACCGGCCGCGGAAGGCGAGTTCGGCTCGAAGCCTCGGAGAAGGAACGGGCCTACTCGCCGGCGTGGAGGGTGTACCCGTACGTGCGCATGCGCGGGTCGCCGGGGCCGCGGGTCAACTGGAGGTCGTCGCGGGTGCCGAATTGGCCGTCGGGGCCTGCCGTCACCAGCTGGAACGTGCCCGACGCCGCGTTGACCGGCGTGAACGCGTAGGGGTGGAACCAGTGATCCTTCAAGTTCTCGGTGAAGCAGGACGTGCCGTCGATGCCGATCGTCAGCGAAAGTTCACGCAGCGAAGCCGGAAGCGCCGCACCCTTCACCTCGCGGTAGCGCGCGATGCCGTCGGCGACGCGCGTCGTGTGGTCGGTCAGCCGATCGGCCGCGCCGAGGGGGTGGTTGACGTTCGTCGTCGGCGTGCGACCCGCGCAGGCCGCGAAGACGAGGGCGAGGACCGGAGTGATGGCGGCGAACTTCATGGGGGTTCTCGTTGGCTCGGCGGAGGACTGGCGGATGTCAGGCGGAGGATCAGCGGACGGGGACGGGCTTGGCGTCGGCGACGACGTCGTCGGCGGTATCCGGGAGGGTATCGGGACCGTACGACCGCAGATCGTAGGATCCGAGGCGCGCGGACACCACGGCGTAGGAGTAGGGACGACCCCAGACGTCCATCGGGATCGAACTGAGGTAGCGGTCGCCGTCGGGCGAGCGTTCGGTCGTCAGTTCCTCGAGCGAGGCCGGGAGTCGGCCCGCGCGGTCGCTCGCGAAGCGACGGATGGCCGACTCGAGCTGCGCGAACTCACCGGACGAGCGTCGGGACGCACGGGGGGCGACGAACTCGGGGCCGGCGTCGGACGAAGGTCCCGTCGGCCGATCGGGCGGCGGGCGCCCTCCCGATGAGGACGACGAACACGCCGCGAGCGCGACCACGAGGGAGAGCGCCGTGAGCCGGGCGGCGTCGGCGGGGAACGGGATCCGGGCGCGGACCCCTAGCGGGTCCACAGAATCGCGTCCGCCTCGTAGATCGCCTCGTCGGTGCCGGGCACGCGATGGACGTTCGTGATCGCATTCGCGCCGAGCTTGCGGGCCTCGACCTTGACCCGCTCCATCGCTTCCCACGCACGCGTGTTGCCGCCGGCGCGGATGTGGCCCAGCGTCGTATAGCGGATGCTGCCCGGGTCTTGGACGACTTCGATGACGGCGGCCTGATCTCGGGGGAGCGCCTGCTGGCAACTCGCAAAGGGCGCCACCTCGGCCGAGGTCGAGAAACAGCCGGCCGACACGCTGGCGGCGAGGACGGTCGACGTGACGATGAACGCGGAACGTAGACGCATGCCGGAAAGCTCCTCGCATCCGACCGATCCGGCCGGACCAACCTCAAGGATGGCGGATCTTACACGGTCGGCTTGTCTGGAGGAACCACGACGGGGTGCCCCCGGGTGCCCCCCCGGGGGTGGCGCGGCGGGCCGGCCCTCGTAGTCTGCACGGATGCCCGCGAAGAAACCCCTCGGCCACTCGAAGGCCCACGAGCCGAAATCGGGCGGCAACCTCGACGGCGCGTCCCTCGAGGACCTGGTTCGCGAGATGCTCGTCCGGCTCGGGCAGGACCCGACGCGCGAGGGGCTCTCGAAGACGCCCGCTCGCGTCGCCAAGAGCCTGACCTATCTGACCGCCGGATGTTCGAAGGACCCGCGGAGCGTCTTGAACGGCGCGGTTTTCGAGCACGAGGCCGACGAGATGATCGTCGTGCGGGACATCGAGATCTACAGCATGTGCGAGCACCACATGCTGCCGTTCTTCGGCCGCGCGCACGTCGCCTATCTACCGAAGGGAAAGATCATCGGGCTGTCGAAGATCCCCCGCATCGTCGACTGCTTCGCGCGACGCCTTCAGGTGCAGGAGCGGCTGACGATGCAGATCGCCGAGGCGATCGAAGAGATCCTCGACCCGCAGGGGGTGGGCGTCGTGATCGAGGCGAGCCACCTCTGCATGATGATGCGCGGCGTCGAGAAGCAGAACTCGAAGACGGTGACGTCGTGCATGCGCGGCCGCTTCCGCCGCGACGCGCGCACCCGGCAGGAGTTCATGGACATCCTGAAGCGGCCGTAGCGGTCACTTCGATCCTTCGGGCGTCGGCATGAAATCGAGTCGGAGGATCGTGCCGGGTTTGACCGTGCGCTCGATGACGACGGGCTTCACACCGTCTTCGTCGAAGGCGCTGCCAGCGACTCGTACGGCCCACTCGCCCGGCGGTAGATCGGACAGGCGTGCGCGGTGGGAGATGCGGAACGCGCCGTCCTTTCGGAAGCCGGCGCCTGCGTAGCCGAACTCGGCCTCACATCGGACGCCGCGTTCGATGATGGTGGCGGACTCCGGCTGCTGGCGACCGTCGGTTTCAAGCTCGATCTCAGCGGGCTGACCGGCGACCTCCTCGACGACGAGCGGCGAGTCTCGTAGCGTGATTCCGCGGCGGTAAACGATGCCGGAGCGCTGTGGCGTCGGACTCGACGAATCGGTGGATACCGGGACGTCGAGCACGACGGTGGGGATCCAGAGCACGTACGTTTCCTCGTCGAGGAGACCGGGTAGCACGGCGGTCCCATCGTTCTCGAGGTCGACCGCGGTGAACCCCCGATTCTCGCCCGCCGCGTCGTCGACGGAGAGATAGGCCTTGCCGCCCGCCGCCTTGGCGCGATTGGTGACGCGAATCGAGAGTTCGGCCCCGGTGTCGAAGACCAGCACGACATCGGTGGCGCCCGCCGCGATGACCATCGGGCGCGACTCCTTCGGCCGGAGAAGATGGTCGTCGACGACCTCGAGCCGAATCGGCCCGGGCGGTTGTGGCGGCAATTCGAACGTGCCGTCGAAGGCGATCTTCGCGTCGGTGGAGACGCCTCCCTCGGGCGTCCAGCGCACGACACCCGCGACCAGCGGGAGTCCCCGCGCATTGGCAACCCGACCGCGGACCGGGAGTCCGATCGGAAGCACGACCTTCGTGTCGTCGATGGCCTGCCAGGGCATTAGGTGCACGGCGAGGAGATCGTCCCGGTCGATGCTCGGCGTGACGTCGAGAGCCATCCGTACGCGCGGGTCGGGTATCGGACAGACGGCGACGCCAGCGGCGTCGGTCGTCATGCGAAGGTCGGTCCGGTCGACGGCGGCCGCCGCGATCGACCAGTCGGCGGCGTGGAGTCCATCGAGCGTCCACTGACCCCGGTCGTTTGGAATGACGCAACGAACCGTGACGGACGCGCCTTCGAGCGGGCGGCCCTTCGAATCCACGACGCGGACGCGCGCCGTCGAGCGCCGCATAGCGACGAGTCGGACGGGTTCTCCGCCGACGGTCGCGTAGACCGGTTCGGACCGAAATGCTCGATCGTCGTCGAGCGTCAACCAGACCGCGCGGCCGGGGACGAAACTGTTCCACCAGAATCGGCCTTCCGCGTCGGCCTTCAGCCCGCGATGGTCGAGCAACTGGGAGTGTTCCGCGCCGCGTCGGCGCCAGGTCACGACGGAGAGCACGCCGACGCGGGCCCAGGGCATCGGAGCCCCCGCTTCGTCGACGACCTCGCCGACGATCCAGGTCGGACCCGCGCGAGCGACCCGCGGGGCGGACGCAGGTCCCGTCGCGGATTCGGAGGATCGCTCGCCCGTCGCGGCATCCTCGGTCGCCCGCTTCGCCGAGTTGGGCGCCGCCAGCAGGCCGCCGGGACCCGCGTCCGACGTCTCGCCGGTCTCTCGCCGCGCCCCGTCGTCTCGGGCGCGCGGTCGGGGTCCCCACACGAACCACGCTCCAACCAACGCGACGACGATGGCGACTGCGATCGCCGCTCGCGAGAGTCGTCGCCGCGAGTCGATCGCGGCGGTCACCGAGTTTCCTTCCATTCGGTCACGATCAATGCGCCGGATTTGATCGTCCCCTCCGTGGTGAAGTGCCGGGTTTGCTTGTCGTCGGTGAATCGAAATCCGTCCGCTTCGAAACGAAGTTCAATCGGGGGCGTGGCCGATTGGCGCAAGCGGATGGCATACGTCGACCGAGGGAGCGTGACGTCGCCGACCGTGCCCGGCATCGTCAGGTCCGGGGAGCGCAGCAGGTCCACGCTTTCGCCCTGGGTCGCAGCGCTGATCGCGACGCCGATCGCCAGGAATGACGCGTCGCCGATGTGGACCCACTCATCGCGGGACCGAAGCGTCGCAGCGACGGAGACGGTTGCCGTCGGAGCGACGCTCCACTCCTCGGTCCTGGCGGTGACGCCGCGAAGGTACGCGTAGGTCGCTTGCGTGCGATTGCAGATCCAGAGCACGTGCAGGACGCCCGGGTCGAGACCTGTGAACTCGAAGAGATCGCCGTCCTCGACGTACGCGGACGCGCTCGTCCCGAGCCCCACCTCGCCGTCCTCGCGGGTCAGGTGCGCGTAGCCCTTCTGTTCCGAATCGAGTGGCATCGTCAGTCGCACCTTGAGAGTCCCGTCGTGGGGTGCGCGAAGGAGCACGTCGGTGTCGCCGACGCCCGCCGTGGCGACGGGCGCGTGGCGATCGATCGGACCATTGCCTTGGTTCGCGATCAACTCGAAGGGCCCCGGTCTCGGGTCGTTGATCTCGAATGTGCCGTCGTACTGGATCTTCGCGTACCGCCACTCCGCCCCGAGGGTTCGATAGATCACGAAGCCCGAAAGTACGGGCCGGCCCGCCGCGTCGACGACGTTGCCCGCGACAGCCGTCTTCCCCGTCGCTTCGGGGTTGGCCGCGAGGAACTTCTGGTGAATCTTCGCGGCGACGACTTCGGCTACTCCGCTCGTTGATGCCGGCAGCGGCGCGCGTGTCATCGGCGCGGGATCGAGCGTCGCCTCGGGAGGCATTCGGGCGTCGGACGCGGGTCCCGCCCCTGGATCGACGTCCGGAGCCCTCGCGGGACGAAACACCGCGTAGGCGACGAGCACGCCCCCGACGAGAAGCGACAGGATCACCGTGCGCGCTCGACGGCGGAATAATTCGCGATCCACGCGCCCATCGTAGCGCGGGCGAGGTTTTTCTCGGAAGTGTCTGACACTTTTGAGAAAACCTTCGCGACGGGAGCGCGGCGTCAGATCGCGGACGAGGGATCGTCCCAGCGGTAGGCGAGATCGGCAGAGGGGGCGTCGCCGGACAGATGCTCCGTCACGACGCGACGCACCTTCGAGGGCGTCAGCGCCGTGTACCACGTGCCGCCACCGCCCGGAGCCGTCGAAGGCGCCGTCGGGTAGACGACCGCATTGGGACCGAGGGCGCACAAGTTGAGGCACGTCGTGCGTGAGACGCGACAACGCTCCTGCACGCCCGCCTCGAAGAGTGCGTTGCGCAACTCCCTCGCGACGTGGATCTGCCCGTGCTCGGTGCACGACGTTCCCTGACACTGGATCACGTGCCAGCGAAAGGGCGGATGCTTCGGGGCGGCGTCGGTCACGACGGGGCGAGCGTATCCGACGCGGGACCGCCGTCCGACACTCCCTTGGCCGTGAACGCCTCGAAATCGGCGCAAGTCGTCTGGGCGAACCCACGCGCCCCGCCCGGCGGACGCGAGGGAACGGTGACGACGAACGCGCTGGGTCCGAGCAGTTCCTGCATCCGGAAGCCGGTCGCCGCGCCCTCGCAAACCAATGCGTCGGTCGGTCGCGCGAGCACGTTCGTCGCGGCATCCACGAGCGCTTCGCCTTCGAGCGGAGGCGCCGGCGTCTCGACGACGCGTGTGGTGCCTCCGCTCGCGGCCGCGAGCCCCGCCGTGACCAGCACCTCGTGCCGATCGCGGCCGGCCACGATCAACGCCGCGCCTCGCGCCGCGAGATGAAGGGCCACCTGTCGCGTCGCGGAGTCTTCGGCACCGACTACGAGCACCACACGTCCTCGGAGCGGTCGTCGTGCGTCAGGGGAACCCACGGCGAGGGTTGCGCCCGCCCGCGTTACGCGGACGCGGGCCCCGCATCGCCGTCACGGCGGTCGGTCTCACGGCGATCTGTGTCCCGGCGATCCGAGTCCCGACGATCGGGCGCGCGCTTCGTGCCACCACTCTCGGTGCGGCCGGCGTCGGTACGTCCCGACGGGAGCGTCGAGAGCGGTCGGCGATCGAAGAAGTTCTCTTCGACGCCGTGCCAGTGCGCAACGCTCGGCTCGCCGAGTTCCCAGCAGAGCAGCACCGTGCGTCCGCCGCGGTCGCAGGCGAAATCGACCGACCCGCGCTCGGTGTCCTTCAAGTCGACGTTCAGGTCGGTCAACTCGTGCAGGCACTCGTTCTGGCGAACGGTCAATTCTTCGCACTCGACCTTGATGCGGGCAAGCGAGGGGGCGTCGATCACCGTACCGGTCTTCTCGGCCGCGACGGTCAGCGCATGTCGCGCGAGGGTCAGCTCCCGCATGCGGCGGTTGTTCGCGACGATGTCCGCCACGATGCTCCGCACGAGCGGGAGGACACGGTTCGCGTCAGCGATCTCGAACGACGGCTTGGCGGCGGCTCGCGGCATGGGGGCGGAGTATAGAGGCGGGGGGGTCGTTCCAGAATTTCGCGCGGTGCGGCAGGACGATGGGCACGTTCGGGGGACGCGACGATCACCGGGTGGGCGGGTCTTCCAGTTCGACTCGCACCGTGTCGGAGAGCGATTCCCGGAGCGCATGTCGAGCCATCGCCACGGCGCCGACGGGGCTCGCGAGCGCGTCGGGCGCAGCCTCACCGACCGAAACGCGAACGACCTCCCCCGACACCGACAACGAACGCAACTCGAGTCCCTGCGCCCGCCAGAGCGGAGCCACGAACCCGCGCGCGACGGTCGTCACGTCGGACAGGTGCCCCGTCCGCGAATCGGGCACGGGTTTCGCGGGCACGGCGGCTTGGGTCATCTCCTCGTCGAGGAGCGAGCGCAAGTCGGGCCAGCAGGAGTGACACCCGGTCCCGGCGGCGCAGGCGATGCCGATCATCGGCGCGTTGGTGGCGCCCCCGCGGATCGCGCGGCGGATCACGCGATCGCCGACGCCGAGGCAGCGACAGACGAGCACGCCGGGGGCGTCGGTGCGCGCGCACGCGGCGCCGTCGTCCAGCGCGCGGCGCAGCGAGTCGATCAACGCCTGCGCCGCGCGCGGGACGGCGGGGGGAAGTGCGCCGCCGAGCGGAGTGAGCAGATCGATCGCCGTCAGCACGCGCGCGGCGTGTTCGTCGGCGCCGACGATGCGCTCGAGCAGGACGGCCGCGGGACCGTGCGGGGCCGCCGTCGCGAGCACGCGGACGCGCGCGTCGCGGATGCGTCGCGGGCTCGTGTGCGGGGAGTCGAACCGAAGCGTGACGCGCGAAGCACCACCGCCGACCACGCTGCCCGACTCACCGGCCGCGTCGGCGGGGACGAGGTCGGCACGCGTGGTTGGGAGGAGCAGTCGACGCAGATACTCGGGGGAGAGGTCCTTCAGCACGGGAAGTCAATACGTTCCGCGCGCGGACGCGCTACGGGGCCGTCGTCCGACGCCGGGGGGCGGCACGACGTCGAAGATCTTGCCGGGATTCAGGATGCCCAGCGGATCGAGCGCCCGCTTGATCGCGCGCATGGTGGCGATGGCGGCTTCATCGCGGCACTTGGGCAGATGGCGGCTCGCGACGCAGCCGACGCCGTGCTCGCCGGTGATCGTGCCGCCGAGCGAGGTCGCGACGTCGAAGATCGCGTCGATCGCGGGGCGGAGCACTTCCTCGCGGTGCTTCGCGTCGGCGTCGCCCGAGAGCACGTTGACGTGCATGTTCCCGTCGCCCGCGTGGCCGTAGGTGATCTGTCGGATGCCGAAGCGCGCGGCGACCGCCCGGACGCCGCGCAGGAGTGCAGGCACCTGCGAAGGCGGGACGGCCGTGTCGCACTCGACGTAGCTCGCGATCTTCTTGACGGCTTCGCCGATGCACCGGCGGATGCGCCAGAGTTCCTTCTCTTTGGCGGGCGTGTCGGCGAGCACGACGTCGATCGCGCCGGCTTGCGCGAGTACTTCGCCAACGCGTTCCAAGTCGGTGTCGAGCGCGAGTTCGTCGTTGCCGTCGATTTCGACGAGCAGGCTCGCTTCGGCGTCGCCGCCGGGGATCGAGCGACCGAGGTGGGCCTGCGCGGCGGCAAGCGCGGCGCGTTCCATCAATTCGAGGGACGACGGCGCGATGCGGGCGCGGTAGATGGCGGGGATCGCCTTGGCCGCGGCGTCGAGGTCGGCGAAGGGGGCGAAAATGAGGCGGCGAAAGCGAGGAAGCGGGATCAACCGCAGCGTCGCCTCGGTGACGATCGCGAGTGTGCCCTCGCTGCCGACGATCAGGTGCGTCAGGTCGTAGCCCGCGACGTCCTTGCGCATCTTGCCGCCGGTGCGCATGACGCGACCGTCCGGGAGGACGGCTTCGAGAGAGAGGACATACTCGCGCGTGAGGCCGTACTTGACGCAGTGGGGGCCGCCGGCGTTCTCGGCGATGTTGCCGCCGATCGTGCAGGATCCGCGGCTCGCGGGGTCGGGGGGGTAGTAGAGGCCGATCGCCTCGACGGCGGCCTGGAGCGTTTCGGTGATGACGGCCGGTTGGACGACGGCGCAGAGGTTGTCGGCATCGATCTCGAGGGTGCGGTTCATGCGATCGGTCGAGAGGACGATGCCGCCGTAGACGGGGAGAGCGCCGCCAGAGAGCCCGGTGCCGGCGGCTCGTGGCGTGATCGGCACGAGTTCGCGCGACGCGAGTGCGAGGATCGCGGCGACCTCGGCGGTCGAGCCCGGACGCACCGCGGCTTCGGGCATCGCGAAGAGGTCCTCCGACTCGTCGCGGGCGTAGCGCTCGAGGTCGGGGCCCCGCGAGATGACGAATTCGGCGCCGACGATCGCGGTCAGGCGCTCGATGATCGCGGGAGTGACGGCATGGAAGCGTTGCGCAGGCGGCATGACCCGGGGAGCATAGGCCGGGCGGCGTGGGGGTGCTTGGTTTCCGTTCGATCGTCCGAGTTGGAGGAGTCCGTGCGACGAACTCTCGTGATCTGCGGGTGGCTCGCGGTGCTCACGGTCGTGCGGGCGGACGACGGTCCCGTCGCCCAACCGAAGGCCGAAACGACACCCGACGCGTTCGCGGACGCTCTCGTCGAAGCGAAGTTGTCGGTGGACGAGCTGGGTTTTCGCCCGCGGGCGTCGTGGGCTCGGTATCCGGTCAATCCGCCGTTCAAGATGCCGTTCTTCGACGATCTGCTGGCACACCCGCTCGACACGTACGAGTTCACGCGCACGCTCGGCAACGCGGTCGAGGATCTGCTGACGCCCCAGAAGTTGACTGCGGCACCGGACAAGGACAAGCCCGAGTCGCTCTACTCGCTGTCCGTGATTTTGGCCACGGACCGGCGGATCGGCGGGGTGCGAGGATTCGGGATGGATCGCGTCCGGGGTGTCGGCAGTGAGCCGAGTGCCACGGGAGGACTCGAGGACGTTCTCACGTATTCCGGTCTCGAGACCGAAGAAGTTCAACGGCGCCTGCAGCAGAGTCCCGGCGGGAAGTACAAGCGAGATTGGATCGGGATCGGCGGGCCGATCGATCAATTGCTCCACTACGTCGTGGCCGCGCACGTCGAAATCGACAGGGGTTTGCGGAGCGTCACGCGGGAAGATCGTGCCGCGACGTGGGTTCGCCTGAACGGGTTCGTCTCGAACATCCCCGATGGTGGAAGCGACGCGACGATGTGGGAGGACGTCGTTGCGGAGGTAGACGCGATGTCACTCGCTCACGGCGGGCTGCTCGCGATCACCGGGATCCAACGCGCTCGGCGGGCACTCGAGGCGGCGAAGCCGAAGGACGGATGGCCGGACTTCGAGTTTCGGGACGACACCCCGTGGGGCGAAATCGTCATCGTCGCTCGCAAAGATCGCGTGCCGATCGAATTGCCGTCCGGACCGGCGCCCCTCCTCCTCATCGCGCTCACACCGGTGAAATCGGCGAAGGAGGCGGGATCGACCGCGCCCGACCGCTCGCTCTCGCTCGCGCTCTTTCTCGACGGCGTCGAGCACGTGGGCTCGCTCGGGGTGGACGAGGGGCGCACGGGCATCGGCGGCGTCGCATCGGGGATTCTCGGCTGTGGAATCGTCTACGTCGCAGGAGACGGCAAGACCACGTACGAGTCTCCTTCTCACGGACTCGGCTGCGGAATTCTCGGCACCGGAATCCTCGTCGATGAAGGTGGCGATGATGTCTATCGCGTGCGCAACGTCGGTGAAGGGGCCGGGCTGTTCGGAGCGGGACTCCTGCTCGATGCGGCTGGCAACGATCGGTACGAACTGCTATCGGGCGACGGGCAGGGCTACGGCGGCCCGGGCGGGATCGGCGTCCTCGCGGACCGCTCCGGCGTCGATGTCTACTACGCCGAACCGTTGCCCGAGAAGGCGGGTCAGGAACGCGCCGACTATCACAGTGACAAGAAAATCGTCGGCAGCAACGCGCAGGGCGCGGGAATGGGTCGCCGGGGTGACATCAACGACGGCCACGCATGGGCCGGTGGCCTCGGCGTGCTGCTCGACATCGACGGGAACGACACGTACTCGGCCGGAAACTTCAGCCAGGGCGTCGGCTACTGGTTCGGGACCGGGCTTCTCTACGACGGTGGCGGCAACGATACGTACGACAGCGTCTACTTCAGTCACGGCTCAGGCGCGCACTTCGCGATCGGCGCGGTCGTCGACGAGGGCGGCGACGATCTCCACCGTCTCTCCGACTTTCCGAAGGCGGGGTTCGCTCCGAAGGCGTGGCCCGGCGCCGGGATCGCGTTCGGCTGGGACGTCGTCAACGCGTTCGTGTTCGATCGGGCAGGCAACGACCGCTACGAGTCGAGCATCATCTCGATGGGCGTCTCCGACATCCGTTCATTTTCCCTCTTGCTCGACGAGGGTGGAGACGACGTCTACGTGGCGCAGGCCGGAGCCGCGGCGTTCGGTGTCGGGGACGAGCAGCCGTACTACTTGACGCCCCACCGCACGAGTCCGTTCGCGTACCACCTGCCGCAGACGGCGATTCTGCTCGACTTGGGCGGTAAGGACAGGTACCTGCGCATGCCCGCATCCGGCGTCGATCCGGTCGACGACTTGATCGCGGGCGATGCCAAGACGTGGAGCCGCGAACCAGCGGTCGGGCCGGGCGCCGGACGAAACGTCGCGATCGCGAAGGACGTCGCGAGCGGCCGCGCGG
>JANNRO010000026.1:0-16575 GCA_031401505.1 Planctomycetia bacterium | reverse complement strand
GCGGACCGTTGGGTGTCGTGGCGGCGGTCGAGCCACCGGATCTGATCTACTCTTGCGAGTTCGTGGAGCATGTCGAGTCCAGATACATGGAGAACTTCCTGAGGACGTTCGATCGGGCCAACGTAGTGTGCTTCACCCACGCCTTCGAGGGCCAACCGGGACATCATCATGTGAATTGTCAGGCGCCGAGCTTCTGGGTCGCGGCCATGCAGGAACGCGGTTTTTCCTGGGACAAGAAGGCCTCGATCAAGAGTCGCCGGATTGCCGGAAGGAGCCACTGGGGGCGGAGCGGTCTGGTGTTCATGAAGGCATGAGAATTCACATGGTGTGCCTCGGCCGGCGACCGTGCTGCCAGCCAGGACATTGGGTTGATTTCTGTCGAGTTCTCGGCAAACGGCGGCGTTCCACTGCGTGCGCGCCCGAGGGTCCGGCGACTTCGGTCGACGCCGATCACGGCGTTTCCTTGGCGCACGAGTTCCGTGACCAGGTGGTGGCCGATAATTCCGCCGGCGCCCGTGACGAGGACCTTCTTCATGGCGTCCCGATCGGAGGAGGGCGCGTCCCGTGGCTTCCCGAGCCGCGGCGACGTCGCGGTCGGCGCCCTCGCGCGCGGAAATCGGGTCGGGTCGAGTGGGATATGCTGGCGTCGACGAGGTGAGTCGCCCGGTGAGCATTCTACCCTTCAAACGACGTGTCTCGCCACGGGCGATTCGACACGCGTGCCTGTCTCCGTTGCTGTTTCGCGTGGAGAAGCGGCTGCCGGTCACCTCCTTCGCGAGGCGCGTCCGGGCCGCGGGGGCGGAATTGGTGGAGGACTCCTTCGTCCTGCGCAACCTCTATCGGGTCGGACACGGGACGGGGGCCTCGGAGGAGCGGTACGTCGTCTGCGCCGACATCAACGACATCTACAGCGGACTCGGATGTTGTCTCCTCGTGCTGGGGCCCTGCTGGAAATACGCGCTGAGGACCGGGCGGACGCTCGTCATCGACTGGAGGGGCAATCCGTACACGCGGATGGAACCGGACAAGAACCTGTTCTCTCGGCTGTTCGAGCCCCCGGACCCTTCCGAAATCGGAGTTCGATGCATCTCGGACGACTCGGTCAACGACCTTCGACTCCCGCAGCCCGTTCTCGGGCCGTCGCAGGCGTTCCGTCAGGAGTCGGGGGCCGTCCACCGATTCCCGGCCGCAGGCCTGGGCACCCGAGACATGCGACGGATCATCGCAGGTTGTCTCGACGTCGAGTTCCCGACTGTCATGCCGTCCTTGGTCACCACCTTCGTCGTGGCCCGAAGCCTTGGCCCCATGGGGCGGAAGTGGCCTCCGATGTTCAGCTTCCGGGAGGGCCGGCGCCTATACGGGAGTCTGAGGGTGCGGCCCCGATTGGCGACGCTGATCTCGGACTTCGAGCGGGCCCACTTCGCGGATCGACCCGTCATCGGAGTTCACGTTCGTCACGGCAACGGGGAGGGCGAGTATCGCGACCACTTCCGCAATCGGGAGATTCAGGGCTTCGACGGCTTCATCGAGTCGATGGTCGGCAAGATCCGGAGGTGCGCCGCCCGCCGGTTCGGGAGGAAGTTCACGGTCTTCCTATGCACGGATTCGGACGAGGTCGTCGCCGCGATGAGGCCGTCGTTCGACTCGCTCGTCTCGCTGCAGATCTGGAGGCCGCCGCCCGGCGAGGGCGTCGACTTCGACCAGGCGTTCAAGCGGGCGGATGGAGGGGAGCAGGCGGCGACGGACGCCCTGATCGACATGCAGCTGCTTGCGAAGTGCGACGTGGTGCTCATGACTCGATGGAGCGCGTTCGCGAGCCATGTGCCGTACATTCTGGAGAAGCCCGGCGCGGTCTTCTTGGATCACGAGCAGACGGCGAGGCTCTGACGCCGGTCGCGGATACTCGGGAGTGCAAACCGGAATCGGCCGGGAGCGGGCGTTCGCCGCCCTGGTGCCGAGCAGGCCATTCTGGTGCGCCACGTCAACTTGGGAAGGGAGGCCCGCAGGGCACCCGATCGGTCCGGACAACGTCCGACCGAGCGCGGTGAGGGGAATGGTCTGGACGCCGCACGTCAGCGGTCGGATGAAAGGGCTCATCCGGCCCGAACAGGGTGGGGACGGGGGCGGGAACGGGCTCTGCGAGCACCTTCGACCCCTCCCGGGAGGGGTCAAGGGTGCGTAGGATGGTCTCCCGCGATGCCGAACGCGTCCTCCCCGGCGCGCGATTCAATTCCCTATCCGCCGCCGTTCCGGCCGGCGATGACGCAAAGGAGTCGGGCGTGACGAACGACTCGACTCCGGGCGCGCCTCGTCAACCGCTCCGCGTCGCCGTGGTCGGCGGGGGCATCTCCGGCCTCGGCGCCGCGCGTCTGCTCGCCCGTGTCCACGACGTCGTCGTGTTCGAGGCGGAGGCGCGGCTGGGCGGACACGCGCACACGCACGACGTGACTGTCGATGGCCGCGCGTTTCGCCTCGACACCGGCTTCCTCGTCTTCAACGAGAAGACGTATCCGAACTTCGTCCGCCTGCTCGGTGAACTCGGTGTCTCATCCACGCCGAGCGACATGGCGCTGTCCGTGCGCTGCGCCCGCTGCCGGCTCGAGTACGCGCTGCGTGGGCCTCGCTCGATCTTCGCGCAGAAGCGCAACCTGCTTCGCCCGGCCTTCTACGGCCTCTTCCGCGACCTCGGACGATTCTTCCGTGACGCCCGCCGCCACCTTGACGCCAATGACACCACGCCCCCCTCCCGGTGCCCACCCCGGTCCGAAGCGCTGACGGTCGGCCAATTCCTCGCGAAGGGTCGGTACGGCGACGAGTTCGTCCGTCATTGGCTGCTGCCGACGGCGGGTGCACTCTGGTCGGCACCCTTCGGCGACATCGAAGCCTATTCCGCACGCCACCTGCTCGAGTTCTTCCGCAACCACGCCTTCCTCGAACGCCGACAACTCGCATGGCGCACCGTCGCCGGCGCAAGCCGGTCCTACGTGGACGCGATTGCGAAGGAACTCGGGGCGCGCGTCCGCCTCTCGTCACCGGTCGCGCGCGTCCTTCGTGATGAAGGGGGCGTGACCGTCACCGTACGGGGCGCCGCGCCCGAGCGGTTCGAGGCCGTCGTGCTGGCCTGCCCCGCCACCGCGGCCTTCGCGATACTCGGCGATGCCGACGCCTCCGAACGCGGCGTCCTTTCGCGCTTTCGCTACGCCGAACACCCGGCCGTGCTTCACACCGATCGCTCGTTCCTCCCGAAGGCGAAGGCGGCGTGGGCGGCGTGGAACTGCGACATCGAGGACTGTCGCGACGTCGCCGCCCCTGCCTCGTTGACGTACTACCTGAATCGCCTCCAGGGCCTCTCGACGGACACGACGTTCTGCGTCACGCTCAACCCCCGTCGCCCGCCCGAGGGCGCCATCGCGACGATGCATTACGCCCACCCCATGCTCACGGCCGACGCGACGCGCGCGCAGTGCGACCTCGAAACGATCCAAGGCCGGGGCGGTGTTCACTTCGCAGGCGCGCACCTGCGCCACGGCTTCCACGAAGACGGTCTCGTCTCGGGCGTCGCTGCGGCCGCGCGCCTCGGAGTCCGCTGGTGAGCGTCGCGAGGCGCAGCGCGATCTACGTCGGGCGCGTCTGGCACGTGCGCGACGAGCCACCGGCTCACGCGTTCGGACTCGACGCCTATTTCCTGCTCCTCGATCTAGACGAGCTGCCCGGGCTCGCGCGTGACGTACCGATGCTCGGGTTCGATCGCGCGCGCCCGGTCGAACTCCGGCGCCGTGATCACTTCAAGGGCCGGGGCCGCACGCTGCGCGCTCGCCTCGTCGAAACCCTCGCGACCGCGGGCGTCGGGGCGCCGCTCGGCCGCGCGACGGTCCTGACACAGGGGCGGGTGCTCGGACAGGTGTTCAACCCGGTCTCGTTCTGGTGGTGCCGGGGAGCGGATGACCGCCCCGTCGCTTCGATCGCCGAGGTGAACAACACGTTCGGCGACCGTCACGCCTACGTGATGCCCGCGAGCGATTCGACGCCCGGCGAATTCGGCCCGGTGTGGCTCGCCAAGAAGCGCATGCACGTTTCGCCCTTCTTCGATCTCGCCGGGTCGTATCGCTTCGAGATCGGCGAGCCGGGGCCGACGCTGCGCATCGACGCCGAATTCCAGCGCGCCGGGCGGGCTCGCATCCGGGCGGGATTCCGGGGGGATCGGCGTCCGCTCACCTCCGCGAACCTCGGCCGGCTCCTCGTTTCGATGCCGCTCATGCCGTGGCGAATCTGGGCGAAAATCCACGTTCGGGCGATTTCACTGTGGCGAATGGGCGCCCGGTACCACCGTCGCCCGCCGTACGATCCGGCATCGGCCGGACTCCTGCCCCCGTGAGCGAATCGACCCCCCTCTGGCGAACGTCGTCCGAATTCGGGGAGCGTTCCGCGGCGCGTGCCCGGGACGATGCCGGCGTCGTCGGACGTTGGATCCGCCGTCGGATGATGACGGCGCTCTCGGCGCGCTTCGCGGATCGCGTGACGATCGTCTCGCCGGACGGCGAGCGGTCGGACGTGGGTCCCGTCGGCCGCCCCCTCGTCGCGACCGTTCACGTGCGTCGAAACGCGTTCTTCCGCAAGCTGGCGCTTCGCGGCCGCATGGGACTCGGCGAGAGCTATGTCGACGGCGACTGGGACACCGACGACCTCGAGCGCGTGCTCGAGGCGGGGGCGCGAGGCGCGGCCGCGGCGCGACCGAGTCTCCCCGGGCGCCTCTTCGAGCGGTTGGCACCGCGCCGCCCCGAGAACGACCGCGAGGGCAGCCGGCGCCACATCCGCGCGCATTACGACCTCGGCAACGAATTCTTCACGCGCTGGCTCGACCCCTCGATGACCTATTCGTCGGCGATGTTCGAACACGACGACGAGTCGCTCGACGTGGCGCAGGCCCGCAAACTCGAGACGATGGCGACGAAGGCCGGCCTCGCGACCGGGCTGCGCGTCCTCGAGATCGGATGCGGCTGGGGGGCGTTCGCGATCCACGTCGCGCGCACCCGGGGCTGCCACGTCACGGCACTGACGATCTCGCCCTCGCAGCACGCGGTCGCGACCGAGCGCGTGCGCGAGGCCGGGCTCGCGCACCGGATCGACGTTCGTCTGCAGGACTGGCGCGACGTGACGGGGCGATTCGATCGCATCGTGTCGATCGAGATGTTCGAAGCGCTCGGGCGGAGCGGGTGGGAGCCGTGGTTCGAGGCCCTCGACCGCCTGCTGGTCGAAGGCGGTCGCGCGGCGATTCAGGTCATCTGCTGGAATGCTCCCGATTTCGAGGGCTACGCCCGCCGCCGCGACTGGATCGAGACGTACGTGTTTCCGGGCTCCCTCCTCGGGCACCGGCCGACGTTCGATCGCGTCCTCGCGGCGCGCACGCGTCTTCGCGTCGTCGATGCGCAGGACATCGGCCTTTCCTACGCGAGGACGCTCCGGCTCTGGCGGGATCGCTTCCTCGCGCGATGGGACGACATCGCGCCGCTCGGCTTCGACGCGCGCTTTCGCCGACTGTGGGAGTATTACCTCTGCGTCTGCGAGGCCGCCTTCCGGGCGGGACGCGTATCCGACCTCCAATTGGTGCTCTCCCGCCCCTCGGACACGGGAAATCCATGACCGATCGCGTCCCCGAACTCGCGAATCTCGTTCTCGTCGACGACGACGCCCCGATCGACGACGTCATCGAGGCGCTCGCGAAGGCCCCGCGTTGACGGCGCCCCTCGAAGTCGCCGTCGCCGCGCTCGCTTCGTCCGCGCTCATGTCCGGTCTTTGGTTGATCGGACGGCGCGTGCGCAACTGGAGCGTCGTGGACCCCGGCTGGGCGATCTCGGTCGTGCTCTGCGCGCTGGTCTACGCCACCGCATCGGGAGCGCCGTGGACGGCCCATCGCGTCGTGACCCTCGCCTGCGCGGCGACGTGGGGGCTGCGTCACGCGTTCCTGCTGTTGAAGCACCGGGTGATCGGACGCCCCGAGGAGGGCCGCTACGTCGAATTGCGCGCGCGCTGGGGTTCGTACGCCTTCTTCGCCTTCTTCCAGGCACAAGCGCTGCTCGCGGTGATTCTCTCGCTCCCGTTCCTGCTCGCGTGCCGCTCGACGGCGACCGCCGTTCCGGTTCCTGCGGTGCTCGTCTTCGGCGTGGGCCTCCTCGGCGAGGCGATCGCCGACGCGCAACTTCGCGCGTGGACGTCGAATCCGGCCCACCGGGGCAGGACGTGCCGCCGGGGACTCTGGGCCTGGTCCCGCCACCCGAACTACTTCTTCGAGTTCGTGATCTGGTGTGCGTTTGCGCTCCTCGGGAGCTCCCATCTGTACGGCTTTCTCGCCTTCACGGCCCCGGCGATCATCCTCCTGCTGCTGCTCTTCGTGACCGGCATCCCCCCCGCCGAGCGGCAGGCGCTGCGTTCGCGAGGCGACGACTACCGCGCCTATCAGCGCACGACGAGCGCGTTCGTGCCCTGGCCCCGACGCGCCGAGCCGCCGAATCGATCGAAAGGTTAGCGCGTTGCTCCTCGACCTCCTCGATCGCGGGCTCGTGCCGCTGCCTCTCCTCCGACGGGGTGTCCGCCGGCTGCTCGCGGCACGGCTTCTCGCCTGCAATGCCGCAGGGGAAGCGGGGCTCGAGGCATTCCTCGCCGCCAAGCGCATCGGCCCGATCGCGAGACATACGGCGGCAGCCAACGCGCAGCACTACGAGGTGCCCGCCGCGTTTCACCGACTGACGCTCGGCCCGCGGATGAAGTACAGCGGCGGCTACTGGGCCTCGCCCGACACCGATCTCGCCTCGTCGGAAACCGCCATGCTCGATCTGTCGATCGAACGGGCGGGCATCGCCGACGGGCAACGCGTCCTCGATCTTGGTTGCGGCTGGGGCGCGTTGACGATCCGCCTGCTCGAGCGCTTTCCGAACTGCGAGGTCGTCGCGCTCTCCAACTCGAACAGTCAGCGCGCGCACATCCTGGCCGAGGTCGAGCGGCGGGACCTGCGTCCGCCCGTCGTATGGACCGAGGACGTCAACGCGTTCGCCCCCAAGGGCACGTTCGATCGCGTGATTTCAGTCGAGATGTTCGAGCACCTGTGGAACCACGAGGCGCTCCTCGAGGGCATCGCGGCGATCCTGCGTCCGAAGGGAGAGCTCTTCCTTCATGTCTTCGCGCATCGCCGATTCGCCTATCCGTTCGAGGACAGGGGCCCTTCCGACTGGATGGCGCGTCAATTCTTCACCGGAGGCTGGATGCCGTCGCACGATTCGTTCGCACGGGGGAGCGGGCCGCTCGCGATCGTCGAGAGTTGGGAGGTCGACGGCACGCACTACGCGCGGACGGCGCGGGCGTGGCGCCAGAATCTCGAACGGCGGCGGTCGGACGCGGGTCCCGTCCTCGAATCGACGTACGGCCGCGGCGAGGCAAGGCGCTGGTTTCACCGCTGGCGCCTCTTCTTTCTGGCCTGCGAGGAACTGTGGGGGTACCGGGGCGGCACGGAGTGGATCGTGTCGCACCATCGACTGGAGCCGCGGGCCCGCAGGGCGTGACCCCGCGTGGGAGGCGGGATCTCCTCCCGTTCGCCGCGACCTGCGCGTCTCGGTCACGGGCCGGTGCAATTTCCACCTTGTCTGCGGCATGCCGAAGGCGCTGTCTGCGAACTCGATTCAGCGGTTGCGAGGTCCGAAGCGGGAGAGCCCCCCAACGACCAACACGCGTCCCAAGGCGGCGACCGTCCCGTCGGCTACGGCACGCGCACGGTGTCGAACACCGTCCGGATCACGTCCACCGACGTCATGCCTTCGGCCTCGGCTTCGTAGGTCGTGAGCACGCGATGGCGCAACACGTCGAAGCCGACGGCCTTGACGTCGTGAGGCGTCACGAAGCCGCGGCCCTCGAGGAAGGCCCTGGCCCGCGCCGCGCGCGTCAACGCGATCGACGCGCGGGGGGACGCGCCGTAGAGGATCAACGGTTTCAGTTTGGGCAGACCAGCCGCCGCCGGGTCGCGCGTCGCGAAGACGACGTCCACGATGTAGGTCAGCACCTTGTCGTCGACGTAGATCTCGTCGAGGAGCTTCCTCGCGGCGAGCACCTGCTCGGGCGACGCGACGCGCTTGACCGCGGGGGTGGCGCTCGTGGCGGCCATGCGGCGCACGATCGCTTTCTCTTCGTCCTTGTTCGGGTAGCCGACGACGACCTTCAACAGGAACCGGTCGAGTTGGGCCTCGGGCAGCGGATAGGTGCCCTCGAGTTCGACCGGGTTCTGCGTCGCGAGCACGAGGAACGGCGAGGGGAGCGCCTTCGTCTCGCCCGCGAGCGTCACCTGGCGCTCCTGCATCGCCTCGAGCAGCGCCGATTGGACCTTCGCGGGGGCACGGTTGATTTCGTCGGCGAGCACGAAGTTCGCGAACACCGGACCCTCGCGCACGGCCCAGGCGCCCGTCTGCGGATGGAAAATCTGCGTGCCCACGAGGTCGGAGGGCAGCAGGTCGGGTGTGAACTGGATGCGCCGGAACGTGCCGCCGAGCGCGGACGCGAGCGAGTGGACCGCGAGTGATTTCGCGAGCCCCGGCACGCCTTCGAGCAGCACGTGGCCGTCGGCCAAGAGCCCGATCAGCAGGCCGTCGATCAGCGACTTCTGTCCGACGATCACCTGACCGACCTCGCGGATCACGTCGCGGAGGAAGGCGCTCTCGCGTTCGATGCGGGCGGAGATGGCGGGGACGTCGGGCACGGGGGCGGGTTCCTCTCGAGGGTGCGATCGGGCGAACGGGCGACGGGACCGGCGTCCGACGGCTCGCCGTTGGGCTCGTCAGTTGTTCCGATCGGGACGGAGCAATTCGGGATCGATCCTGGACAACGCGGTTTCGAGTCGGGCGACCAGATCGCTCTTCTTCGCCTCTCGAAGCCTCGCGAGCAGCATCTGCGCCGTCTCGCCAGGCGTGATGCCGACGCCGTCGTTGTCGCCGACGACGTCGGGTCGACGCTCGAAGGCGGCGAGGATCTCGATGAGAGCCTGCTCGTCGTTGCCCAACTGGTAGGCGACGCGCGCTCGTCCCGAAAACGCCATCGTGATGCCGCGCTCGGCGTCGTCTTTCGACATCGCGTCGGCCGTGATCGCCCGCTCGAAGTGAGCGATCGCCCGACCATACGCCGCGGAGGCCGGCTCGAAGGCGCGCGCCCGCCGGTACTGGTCGCCGGCGGTCGCCGACGCGAGCCCCGCGTAGAGCGCGAGCCCGGCGGGCGCGTCCTTTTCCGCCAGCAGCGCGTCATAGGCGGCTTCGAGGCCGAGGGGACCCTTCGCCCCCGCACGCTCGCGAAGGTGGGCGTGAAGCGCCGGCGAGAGTCGGAAGCGGACGAGACCCGCGTCGAGCACCCGACGGGCCTGATCGCGCGCGCCGAGCCAGGTCAGGAAATCGTAGTGCCAGGCGACCTGCGCGTCGGTGCCCAGCGGGTGTCTCAGGAGCACGGCGTGCGTCGCGTGGATGTCGGCCAGCCATTCGGGGGGCCAGTTGCGTCGCTCGCGAACCGCTAGTTGGATGCCCTTCCAGCGCGACTCGGCGAAGATCGAAAGCACCGACATCGACGTCCAACTCACCGACCCCGGCGGGAGGTCCTTGACCGCCAAAGCCGCGCGTGCGTACGCCTCGGTCTTGTCGTCGGTCGAACCGTAGTAGGCCGCGAGCGCGAGCACGCTGTTCACGCGCCAGCCCTTGGCGCCGAGCGACTCGGCGTCGAGGGTCGCGCGGCGCGAAGCGTCGTACATGCGGCGGGCGAACGAGCGCGCGGCGCGGGGGTCGCTCGTATAGGTCCTGGGTGTCGTCAGCGCCAGCGCCAGCGCCGACTCCGCGAGGTCCAGTCGCGCCACGACGTCGCTCGGATTCGCCTTCGCGTCCTCCTGCCTCTTCTGGATCTCCGTCTCGAGGTTCGCGACGTCGAAAGCCGACTTCGGCGCGGGGGCGCCCGCCGCCTGCGCGTCCGCCCAGGCCTAGGCGTCGATGGCGCCCGACTTGTTCGAGAGCCCCTGCTGGACGACCGCCAGCCAACGCGCGCGCGGCGATGATTCGCCCAGCTTCGCAAGCGTCGCGATCAACGCGTCGCGCTCGGGCTGTTCCATCGGGGCGCGCAACGCCTCGGCGATGAGATCGGCCGCCTCGGGCGTCGTTACCTTCGAGAGCGCCGCACGTGCGGACTTCGCGAGCTCGGCGTCGAGCCCGAAGATCGCGAGCCTTAAGAGATCGACCGGGGCGACCTCGGCCTTCTTCTGGGCCGCTTCGAGGAGCGAGCGACGCAGGTTGGCGTCCCCGCTCTGGTAGGCGGCCTCGACGGCCTCGCGGTCTTCACGCGCGCGGCTGCCGACGCGATCGACGATCGGACGATCGCCCCGCACGACGTTCGGCGGCGGCGCTCCCTGGCGGTTCGCGATGCCGTCCTTGATGTCCTGGAAGACCGACGCGGTGTCGTTGCGGTAGAAGACGTCGTACATCTCCTTCCCGTCCAACTCGACGCCGATGTGTCTCGGCGCCACGCGCTGGCCCTTTTCGTACTTGTCGTAGATCGCCGTTTCCATCGCGATGTGTTCGCCGCAGGTGACGCAGCCGAAACGCGGGCACAGGATGCGCTTGCCCTCGTCGTCGTAGTCGCGCGGCGCATGGCGGTAGACCGACGCGATGACCGTGATGTAGGGCTCGTAGAGCGCCGCGATCTCGGGCTGGCGATAGCGCACGCCCGCGTAATGATCGCTCGCGATCTCGCCGTCCATGTTGATGCAGATCAGGATCGGTCGCGCCGTCTCCTTCGAGACGGCCTGCGCGTCATCCCACGAGCGCTGCCACGTGATGAGGCAGGGTTTGCGCCAATCCTCGGCGGTCGGCGCGGGCCACATCTGCTCGCGGGCGCTTCCACGCAGACCGGGCGGGATTCCCGCGCGGCCGGGTGGAGGATTGGGGGGGGGCGCGGGAGGGTCTTCCGCCGAGGCGGGCGACGTCGAGAGCGCGAAGCAGAGCCCCAGTACGACACCGGACAGGCGGGCGAAACGACGCGACGACGCCACGGCGGACCTCCGAGAATCGGGAAGGCGGCCTCCGGTTCGGCCGCCGCTCGTGCGAGAGACTACCTCTCTCGCGCGGGGGCGTCGAACCGGCGGCGCTGCCGTACGTTCCCCCTCCCATGCGACGAATCGCCCTCCCGCTCGTCGCGCTCGCGGGGCTCCTGACTGCGTTCCTCTGGGTCGGTCGGTGGCCGCGGGGTGGCGGAGGCGATGCGCGGGCGACTTCAGTGGCGTGGCCCGGGCCGCCGCCGAGCCATGTCGTCGGATCGGCCGATGCGCCGACCGGAGGTCTGCTGGTCGTCGGCGTGCTCGTCCCGTCTGCGCCGCCCCGTCGCTTGAAGGACCTCGTGCCGAACGAGACGTGGAGTGCGTTCCTGGCCGACGAGGCGGCACGCGCCGCGGATCGGAACGAACCGATCACCGGACTTTCGCCCGCCGTGGAGGAACTGCCGTCCGTCGACGTCGATCAGGGTCCGTTCGACCCCGACATCGAGCGGGCGCGGCGACGGCGCATGACCTTCACCATGGCGGCTCGCGCCGTCGAGTCGGCGTCCCGCGTGCGAGTCGTGTTTCGCCACCTTCGCGCGTCGGAGTGCGAGGGCGTGCCTCTGATTCTCGTCGACGGCGCGATCGAGCACGAGGGCGACGCGCGTCGGCTCGCCTCGTTGCGCGCGTCCGGCACGCTCGTCGTCGCGACGACCGCCGGTCGCTACGACGCGGGCGAGGTCGACGCGACCGTCCTTCCCGATGCGATCGACGCCAGTGTTCCCCTCGCGCCGCCGCTCGTCCCGCTCGTCGAACGTTGTCTCGCAGTGCTGCGGTCGTCGTCGGTCGTTCACCGGCTGGCCGCGGATCCGGTCGAAATCACGTCGGCGCGTCGCGAAGGCGACGACGTGGTCCTGCGCCTGGCCGTCCGTCCGACGGCGGCCTCGTTGCGCGATCTCGACGATCGCATCGTGGCGACGATCGATCCCGGACACGACGGGACGATGCGCTTCCATTGCCCCGATCCCGCGCTCGATCCGCGCACGCACCGCATCGTCGTCGAGTCGGCGCCCGTCGACGGGCAGCCGATTCGACGCGCGTGGACGGTGTTCGAACTGGTCGGTACGACGGAGCGGGTCGTGCTCGCGCCGAACCGGACCGAAGCGGGGGCGATCTACGCACCTCGCGCGCTGTTCCTCAACACGAAGTCGGGGGAGCCGGTCGTCGGGCGTTCCGAGCGCATCGCGATCGTCGCGGGATCGCGCATTCTCGCCGAGGCGCAAAGTTCGTCCGACGCGCAAGGCAGCCTCGACGTGTCGCTCCACGTACCCGAGGACGCGCCCGTCGGACCGGCCTCGTTGCGCGTCGGCGACGACACGTTCGTGATCGACGTCCGAAGCGGCGTGACGCTGTCCGTCGTGACCGATCGCACGATCTATCGCCCGACCGACGAGGTTCACGTCCGCTTGATGGCTCATCGCGCCGCGACGGGTCGGCCGGTCGCGGGCGTCGAGATCACGCTGCGCGTCGGCTCGATCGAGCAACGGGTCAAGTCGTCCGCCCACGGAATCGCGTCCGCCCGATTCGCACTCTACGACGCGACGCTCGGGTCGACCGACGTCGAAGCGAAGGCGCTCGACGCCACGGGCACGGCGAACTTCGTGGTGCGCGCGTTCGAGACGCCGACGTTCGGCGTCCGCTGCGAACCAGCGACGCTCTCGATGAAGCCGAGCGAGTCCGCCCCGATGTCGGTCGTCGTGCGCTACATCGGCGGGGGCCCGGTCGTGGGGGCGCACATCGATGCGTGGACGACGGGTCGGGGGCAGATCGAACCGAGTTCGGGAGTGACCGATGCGCAGGGGCGGTTCGCGGCGGTCGTCTTGGCTCCCGCTCGCGCGAGGGCGTGCGAAGTCACGTTCAGTTGCCAGGACGCCGACGGGCGACGGATCGAAGCGTCGATTCCCGTGACGGTCGTGGGAGCGCCACGCGATCTCGGGCCCTGGGTCGAGTTGACGCCGCTTGACGAGCCGATCGTCGGCCGGCCGTGCCGGATCGAACTGAAGTCGAGCGAGGCCGGACGCGTGTCCCTTGGTCGAGAGGGGCAGGAGAAGCCTTTCATCGACGTCGACTCCGCGGGGGTCGTCGTCGTGACGATCACGCCGCTCTCGACCTACGACCGAATGATCGCGTCCATCGCCGGCTCGACGCAGGAGGTCATCCTTCGAGCGGTCGAGTTCGACTCCGCGCGGCTCGGCTTGCTCCTCGAGCGACGCACGTGGACCGTCGGCGAGACGTTGGTCGCGACGGTGTCCGGGCCCGACGGCCCGGCGTACCTCGACGTCGCGCGCCATGGCTCGACGCTGCTCGCCCGATCGGTCCGGGTCCGCGACGGTCGGGGCCACGTGTCGCTCCCCATCGACGGCGATCTGGCCGGTGTGCTCGATGTGCGCGTCTGGCGACGGGTCGGCGGGAATCCGGTCGGCTCGACCGCCCGCGTCCTCGTGACGCGCGGTCGCTCGCTGACGGTTCGCGCTCAGGCGACGCGCGATGCGTGGCGGCCGGGCGAGAGGGCGGCCGTCGACGTCGACGTCATCGGCCGCGACGGGCGCCCGACGGCGGGTGTCCTCGGATACTGGGGCGTCGACGAGGCGGTGCTCGCGATCGCGCCCTGGCACGAGAGTCGGGAGGAGATCTTCGACCTGCTCCCCCCGAGGGATCGAGGCCCCCTCGGCGGCATCGCGCGGCGACACGAACTCGGCCGCGAAGTTCGCTACGCGGCCGCCCGGGAGGCGCTGGGAGCGCCGGAAGCGTTCGACGATCTCGGTGAAGCGCTGGCGATTCGACATCGCACGGAGCCCGTGAACGGGAACGTGGTCGCGAAGGCGGCGCGCGACCGCTTCGTCGCATCGCTGTCTCGGCTTCGGGCGGTGGTGATCGAATCGTTCGGACGCGTGCCGATCGACGAAATCCGGACCGCGTCGAGCCTCTCGCAGACGATCGCGTTCCTCGTCGAACGTGGCTGGCTCGACGTGCGCGCGCTCGACGACGCATGGGGCACGCCCTTGGCGTTCGGACCCGCGGCGCTGGATCGTTGGGACGAGTCTTCCACGACGGAGCGCGACAATCTCTATCACTCGTGGCGTCCCGGCTTCCGCGTGCTCTGCGCGGGTCCCGATCTCGCTTGGAACACCGCCGACGATCTCGACGCCGTCTGGGAGCCCGTGTCCCTGTCCGAAACCGACGGTGTGCTCGGGCGCTGTCTCGCGTTCCTCGGCCGCCATGGCGTCACGCTCGAAGGCTTCGAAGGAGACCGGCTCTTCATCGGCCCGTCGAACAACGGGTTGATCGGACTGGGTGGCGGGGCGGGCGGCGCGTTCAAGGGCCGCGGGGGACATCGCAACCTGCGCGCAGGCGGCGGTGGACGACGCGCCGTCGAACCGGTCCACGTGCGCCGGGACTTCAAGCCGACGCTTTGTTTCGTTCCTGAAGCGATCGTCGGTCCCGATGGAAAGGCGCATCTCGAGATTCCGCTTCGCGACTCGATCACGTCGTGGCGGCTCCGGCTGGTGGCGTCGGCGGCCGACGGCGCGACGGGGGTCGGCGAGACGTCCATCCGCGTGACGCAACCGCTTCACGTGGCGCCGTGGATCGCGCCCTACCTGACCGTCGGCGACGAACTCGATCTTCCCGTGGCCGTGCGCAACGAGACGGCCGCCGACACCGACGTCGCGCTCGCGCTTTCGGCGTCGTCCGGGATCGCCGTCCTCGGCGAGTCACAGGCCCGCGTCGCGGTCGGTCCGCACGGCACGGGCTCCCACACGTTCCGCATTCGGGCGGTTGCGCCCGGCGCGATGTCGGTGCGCGTCGATGCGACGTCCGCGACGGCGCAGGACGCGATCGAACGCGTGATCGACGTGAGACGACTCGCGCGCGCCGTCGTCGAGACGGTGAACCAGACGGTCTCGGCCGATTCGCCCTTCACGGCGGCGATCCTCGCTTCGACGCCCGAACTGCCGACCGACCACCGCGTGTCGTTCTATTCGTCGCCGCTGGCCGACGTGATCGGAGGTTTCGAGGGGCTGATCGCGTGCCCCCATGGTTGATTCGAGCAAACCTCGGCGGCCGTGTGCCCCATGGTTCTCGCCGTCGCGTACATGAAGAGAACGGGACAGATCGATCCCGAACTCGACGCGCGGGCTCGTGAGCAGATCGACGTCGGATATCGACGCCTCGTCGGATTCGAGGTGCCGGGCGAGCCGGGCGGCTTCGATTGGTGGGGGAAGGCGCCGGCCAACCTGTTCCTGACCGCGTACGCGCTGCTCGAGTTTCACGAGATGGCGGAGGTATACCCGGTCGATCCGGCGCTGCTTGCGCGCATCGTCGCGTGGTTGACGGCGCACCAGCGCGAGGACGGCTCGTGGAGTCCCGAGGGCGTCAAGACCGGCTGGTCCACCGACATGGCGAAGGGACGGTCGTTTCATTTGACGGCGTACGTCGCCTGGGGGCTCGCCCGCGCCGGGGCGCCGTCGGCGAAAGCCATCGCGTACCTCACCGCCCACGCATCGGAGGCGACCGACCCCTACGGGCTTTCGCTCGCGTCGCTGGCGTTCCTCGCGACCGACAAGGCGTCGCCCGTCGGCCGATCGACGATCGGACGGCTGGTCCCGACCGGCGTCGTCGACGAGCACGGCCTCTCGTTCGTCCCGACGGGCGAGACCGGCATCGGGGCACGCGGACAGTCCGCGACGATCGAGACGACCGCGCTCGCCATTCAGGCGCTGCTGCTCGACGGACGCGAGGGGCGGGTCGCGCATCGGGCGCTTGACCGGCTCGTCCGATGGCGTCAAGCGGACGGTCGCTTCGGAACGACGCAGAGCACGATCCTTTCGCTTCAGGCGCTGCTCGCCGCCGATGCAGCATCGGGGCGCCGGGGCGACGCGACGGTGGACGTCGTCCTGGGCCACGAGCCCAAGCGATCGGTCAAACTCTCTTCGACCTCCACCGAGCCCGTGCGGCTCGACGTGAGCGGTGCACCGGCCGGCCCGCTGGTCGTCTCGACGACGGGTGACGGACGCACGAACGTCGCCCTGACCCGCACGAGTTGGGTGCCGTGGATCACGCCGCGCGACGAGCGGGGGCGATTGGCGCTCGCGGTCCGCTGGCCCGAGGAGGTCCTCGCGATCGGGCGCCCGGCGAAGGCGACCGTGTCGATCGAGAATCGGTCGAAGGACGCGAAGGCTTCGGTCGTGACGCTCGAGATCGGCATACCGCCCGGCTGCGACGTCGAGCGCGAGGACGTCCGCGGTCAAGGAATCGCGAACGTCGAGCGCGGCGAGACGACGGTCGTGATCTATCTGCGGGATCTCGATCCCGCCGCCACCGCGACCTTCACGATCGGATTCCGGCCCCGCTACGCGATCGACGTCGTGACGGCGCCCTCGACGGCGTACGAGTACTACGTGCCGGAGGAGGCGGTGACGGTGGGTCCGATCCGGGTCCGCGCCGCGCGCTGACGCCGTCGTCGAAAGTTCGGCGCG